>JBCDLQ010000105.1:0-7091 GCA_039414335.1 Pseudomonadota bacterium
CGAAGCGCGCGGTGAGATCGACGGCGTGGCACTGATTAACAGCCAGCAGCACGTGGACTTCCATACGGCCATCGATCATGCCGTGGGCCCGACCAACAGTCGCGAAACCTTCCGTATGCTGGCTGACGGCAGCGGCGTGGGCGTGTTCAACGGGCGCATCCACATTCATCGGGGCGCCGACGACAGCCATTCGGATCTCAATACGGCCAATCTCCTCCTCAGCGATTCGGCTCGCATCAATACGAAGCCGGAACTGGAAATCTACGCCGAAGAAGTGACGGCCAGTCACGGCGCCACGATCGGCCAGCTGGAAGACAGTGCCCTGTTCTACCTGCGCTCTCGCGGCGTGCCCGCCAGTGAGGCGGCGGCTCTGTTGAAACTGGGATTCGCCAGCGAGCCGCTGGACAATATCGAAGACGAAGCGGTTCGCGACTGGGTTCAGTCCGTGCTGCACCAGGCCCTTTGAGTTGCTGATCAGAATCGCCCACTAGCATTACCAACAAGCATCACTGCTTACCAGAGAACCACCAACGGACCCCAACATGGAATTGATCGACGAGGTGACCATTCGAGAACAGCTGGACGTCCATGCGCTGCGCGCGGAGTTCCCCGTGCTCGAGCGACAGGTCCACGGCAAACCGCTGGTCTATCTGGATAACGCGGCCACTGCCCAGCGCCCGATTGCTGTCATCGATGCAATGGATCGCTTCTATCGCGAGTACAACGCCAACGTCCACCGGGGCGTGCATCAACTGTCCGTCGAAGCCTCCGAGGCCTTTGAGCAGTCGCGCAAGGATGTGGCCTCTCTGCTCAACGCCAGCAGTGACCGGGAAGTGATCTTCACCCGCGGGACGACGGAAGCGATCAACCTGGTCGCCAACAGCTACGTCCGTCCGCGTATCCAGCCTGGCGACGAAATTCTGATCAGCCACATGGAGCACCACTCGAACATCGTGCCCTGGCAGCTCTTGTGCGAGCAGACCGGTGCGGTGCTCAAGGTGATGCCGATCAATGAGAAGGGCAACCTGCTGCTTGAGGCGGTCCCTGACCTGATAACCGAGCGCACGCGCCTGATCGGTCTGGTCCATGTCTCCAATGCCTTGGGCACGGTCAATCCGGTCAAGCAGGTTTGCCAGCTGGCGAAAGACCGAGGCGTGGCGACGATGATCGATGGTGCTCAGGCCACGCCGCACGAAACGATTGATGTGCAGGCCCTGGGCTGTGATTTCTACGCGTTCTCTGCCCACAAGATGTACGGGCCGACCGGCATTGGCGGCTTGTGGGGGCGCGAAGCCTTGCTCGAGGACATGCCGCCCTGGCAGGGTGGCGGCGAAATGATTCTCCGCGTCAGCTTTGATGAAACCACCTACAACGAGCTGCCGCATAAATTCGAAGCGGGTACGCCGAATATCGCCGGCGCGATCGGCCTGGGTGCCGCCGTGCGCTTCCTGAAAGACACAGGCCTGGACGCGATCGCCCACCATGAGCAGAAACTGCTGGATTACGCCACCGAGAAGATGCAGGCCATCGACGGCCTGACCATCATCGGCCAGGCCGAGCACAAGGGCCCGGTCGTGGCCTTTACGCTGGACGGCGTCCACCCGAACGACATCGGCACCATCATCGACCACCACGGCGTGGCGATCCGCACGGGCCATCACTGCGCCATGCCCGTCATGCAGTTCTTCGACGTGCCGGCGACCGCGCGCGTATCCTTCGCCGCCTATAACCTGCGCACGGAAATCGACGTCTTCATCAACGCGCTTGAAAAGGCGCGCCAGATGCTGAGCTGATCAGATTCAACATCGCGGCAGTTTGAAGGTTAGAAAAAGCAACTCACGCAGAGGCGCAGAGGTGCAGAGGGGCGTATAGGAAAACCTTTTTTAATTTTTCTCTGCGAGACTCCGCACCTCTGCGGCTCCGCGTGCAGCATTTGATTTTGATGCCCAACTGATTTGCTCAGGGTGCGGATAGAATCGACCCATGGCACTGGACCAGCTTTATCAGCAGCTCATTCTTGAGCACAATCGCTCGCCACGGAATTTCGGTCCCCTGGCCGGCGTTACGCATTCGGCTCGAGGCCTGGATGCACTCTGTGGCGATGACATGCTGCTCGAGCTGCGGGTGGAAGGGGGAAAGGTCGTGGATGCCGCCTTTTCGGGTGAGACTTGTGCGGTCACGCGCGCCTCGGCTTCGCTTCTGACGGACTGGCTGCCCGGTCGCGATGAAGCCGAGGTTCACTCAGGTTTCGAATCGTTTAAAGCATTGCTGGATGGCAAGGCCGTCGAATCCGCCCACCAGCTTGGTGACTTCCAGAAATTGGACGTCCTGGGCCGCTTCCCTTCTCGCCGACGCAATGCTGAGCTCCCATGGCGTTGTGCCATCGACGCTTTGCGACAGGTCGACTGAATCAAAAAGCCTCACGCAGAGGCGCAGAAAAACAGAGAGAACGCAGAGGAAGAAAAAGGAGCTTCTCCTCTGCGTTCTCTCCTTTTCCGCGTCTCCGCGCGCAGCTTTTAGGCCAAGATCTTAAGCTCAGCAGACAGCGCAAATTAGCGCAGTGCTTCCGACGCTTTGCGTCAGAGCGACTGAACCAAAAAGTGTCACGCAGAGGCGCGGAAGAACACAGAGAACGCAGGGAAAGAAAAAAGTCTTTTCCTCTGCGGTCTCGCTCTTTTTCTGCGTCTCCGCGTGCAGCCTTTAAGGCCGATATCTCAGGCCAAGCAGATCGAATCGCAGCCTTAGCCGGCGGCTGGTGCGCCACCTTGAGGGGGTTCGTCCGTCGGCTTGCTGGTCGATCCTTGCGTCTGTTCCCAATCGGCCGCCTTGGTTTTGAGTTCACCGAACTTCTTGGAGACGCCATCCAGCTTGCCTTCCCATTCGGGGTTGGCTTGCTGGCCTTCTGTGACCTTGAAGAAGACCTGCATCAGGGCCGTCATGGCGATCGGTTCGATTACGGCCTGCTTGATGCCCCAGGCCATCACCAGGGCAATGATCAGGGTCAGGGGTCCGGCGACGGCCGGGATGAAGGACACGATGGCCAGCACGGGGCCCAGGATGATCAGGAAGACCAGGAAGGTCAGGCCCCAGATCACGAAGGCCAGGAAGAAGGCGTTCTTCAGGAAGGCCTTGTAGTTCTGGGCATAGAGCACCAGCGCCGTGCGGCTGGATTCCCAGGGGTTCTCCGACTTCGTCTTCATGTTGTAGGCCAGGATGACTTCGTCGAGATAGGTCAGCGACAGGGTCACGATCGTGTTCAGAAAACCGACAATTGCCTGCAGGCCGGGAATCGGCAGGAAATTGGCGATGCTGAAGAACACGCGATTGAAGGCTTTCAGCACGCCCTTGATCAGCTGATCGACGCCAAACAGCACAGAGGATTCGGCAAAACGTTCGCGAACGATCTTCTGGGCGTGGTCGATCTGGCCCCGCCCGCCGGGCAACTCCTTGCCTTCCAGCAGCTCGACCAGCACGGCAATGTGGCCGGCCTTGACCATATAGAGCAGGTACTCGCGCAGGAAATAGGCCACGGCCGAAACCAGGCCAAAGCCGATGATGCCGCCCCACAGGGAAAAGCCGGCCGGATCTTCCGTGGCGATGCGTCCAACACCCCAGCCGATGCCGGCGCCAACCCCGGTGATGAGGATGTAGGTGAGGGTGATGGCGAAGTAGATCAGGAATCGAAAGACCAGAAACGGCAGGGTTTTGCCCATCAGGCCGATCACTTGTCCAAGTTTGAAGTCCATGGGGAGCTCCCAATGAATGTGTTTTGTCAGTCGATAATTACGTAAGTCACCGCGCCAACCGGACAGGGGGCTAGATCGTTCTTACATCCACGAAGGATCCCGATTCATGATTCTCACGCAGGGGCTCAAGCAGTTCGAGCAGGCGATCGGCTGCCGCGCGCGGGCCGGGCATGTTGTCTGTGCCCCGAGCGTCTTTGAGCTTCTGGACCGATGGATATTCACCGCTGTCGACCTCGTCGCACAGGTAATCCTGCATCGCCGTATCGACCAGGCCGGGTGCGTAGGCGGTTAGATGGGTATCGGGCATTTCGTGCGCGTACATCGCAATCAGGTTGTTCAGCAGGGCCTTGGACAGGGCGTAGCCGCCCCAGCCGTAGCTCATGTTGTAGGCCGCTCCCGAGGAGATGGCGACCACCTGGCGAACGGGAATCTGCTGTTCGATCAGCCAGTCCAGAATCATCTTGTTGGACCAGACGTTAACGCGCATCAGGTGCTCAAGGTCGTGAACGTCCGTGGCCGAAATATCCTGAATTCTCCCCAGGATGCCGGCGTTCAGCACCACGAGATCCAGGCGCAGGCAGTCGGACAGCAGGCGCTGCAGGCCTTCGTTGAGCACGTTGAGGTTGGCGATGTCCTGCTGGCGGTCCCGCAGCGCGTCGTCATATTGGGGTTTGAGTGCGCAGCCTCTCCGACTCATGCCCCAGACAATCGCGTCCTGCTCCAGAAGTGCCTCGGTGAGGCCAAAGCCCAGCCCGCTGCTGTTTCCGGTGATGAAGACGTTCATTCGATCATTCTCCTCCAATAGTGGCTTCAAAAAGCTCGTAAATACGCTGGTACTGGTCGCGCCAGCTGCCTGGCCGCTGGAAACCGTGACGCTCCAGCGGGTAAGAGGCTAGCTCCCAATTGTCCTTCTCCAGATCGATCAGGCGCTGCGCGAGACGCACCACGTCCTGGTAGAACACGTTGTCGTCCAGCATGCCATGGGTCATCAGGAGATGGCCCTGCAGGCCCTCGGCAAACTCGATGGGTGAGGAGCGCTCGAAAGCCTCCGGGTCGACGGCCGGCGTGTTGAGGATGTTCGACGTGTAGAAGTGGTTGTAGTGGGCCCAGTCGCTGACCGGCCGCAGGGCGGCACCGGCCTGGAAGACCTCGGGCGCATTGAACAGCGCCATGAAGGTCATGAAGCCGCCGTAGGAGCCGCCGTAGAGACCGACGCGCTCTGCGTTAGCGCCGTGCTCATCGACGAGCCATTGGACGCCGTCGATCAGGTCCTCGAGTTCGGGCGTGCCCATCTGGCGGTAGATGGTGGTGCGCCAGTCTCGGCCGTAGCCCTCGCTGGCGCGGAAGTCCATGTCCAGCACGTGATAACCCGCCTCGGTCAGCAGGTTGTGGAACATCTGCTCGCGGAAGTAATTGGGGTAGCGCAGCCAGGTGTTTTGCAGGTAGCCCGCGCCGTGGACGAACAGCACGACCGGATGCCCACCTTCGGGCGCTGGCGTGCGCGCCGGGTAGAACTTGGACCAGATCGTGCCCGCACCATGGCTGGATTCCACGCCCACGATCTGCGGGGCCTGCCAGTCGATCGCCTCGAACTGCTCCGTGCGCGTGTCGGTCAGCGCCTGGATTTCGCCACCCTCGGCGGAAACGAGCGCCACCTGAGGCGGCAGGTAGGACTCGGAGTAGCGCAGCAGGATCTGATCGTGACCCGGCAGCACGGTGAAGGACTCGATGCCACGATGCTCGGTCAGACGCATCCAGTTGCGGCCATCCCAGTTCACACGGTACAGGTCGTACTCGGTGGGGTGGCTCTCATTGGAGAGGACCCAGGCCTGTTCGCCGTCCAGACTCCAGACCGGCTCGAGGACTTCGAAGTCGCCCTCGGTCAGGGCCACGGCACGTCCACGATCGGCCGCGACGCGATAAAGGTGGCTGTAGCCGGTCTCCTCGGACAGCAGCCAGAGCGTGTCGGATTCGCCGATCCAGCCGAAGTCATTGAAGTTCCAGTTGATCCAGGCCGGATCGGTCAGGCGATGGCGAGTGTTGAGCTCGGGTGATTCCAAGTCCACGGTCACGATCCAACGGTCCTTGTTGTCGATCGCACGCAGCTGGATGGCCAGGTGATCAGAGCTGGGCTGCCACTGGGCGCCATTGAGTCGAAGGGGACGCGGATTGTCTTCATCGTGCGGCGTGAGCTCCTGGGCCTCTTTGAGTTCAGCCAGGGGGTCTTCGTCGATGCCGGGCAGCACGCTGGTATCCAGCTCCGTCACTTCGCGCTGCGCCAGATCCAGCAGCCACAGTCGGTGAGGGGCCGGCTGGCCAAGGCCGACGCGCGTGCGCACGGTCTCGATATCAACGTAGCCGTCTTCGGTCACGTACAGCGGCATCTGGCCGTCGCGGCCGTCATTGAACCCGGCAGGCTCCGTGGCCAGGAACAGCCAGCGACCGTCGGGTGACAGGCTGGACCAGACTGGCGACAGGTCCTTGCCGAGGTACCAGGGCGCTGGTCCGCGCGTGGGGTCTTCCTGGGCTGCCCGACGCGCTTCTTCGCGGCTGATGCGTTCGCGCTCGGCGTCGTTGCTGAGGCTGGAGAACAGGCGTAGCTGCATCTCAGTCAGATAGTTATTGGGCTCCGCATCCGGATCGTCGTCGAATCGCAGATCGGCGACGGGTGCCGCGAAGCCATCGGCGAGATCGTACATCCACCACTGATTGCCGCGACGAAATCGGATACGTTCGCCGCTGGCGTCGAAGCCCGGCTGCGCATCACTACTGTTGGCGCCCGTGAGCTGGCGGGCATCGGCCTGGCCAGGCTCGCGCAGAAACAGATTGCCGTGGCGGACGAAAACAGCCCTGCCCGAGGCGGCATGGAAGACGACTTGCGCACCGTCGACCTGCGCATGGTCGGCGTAATCCAGGCGCTGGTCCTCACCGGTGGCCAGATCGATACGATGCCAATCTCGGACGTCCGTGCCGGCGCGCTGGACCTGATAGTGCACGGCCGAGCCGTCCAGTTGCCACCAGGTGGACTCAACGGGTGCACCGATCCAGGCCGGATCGGCCATGATCTGTTTGAGACCCGGCGATTGGGCAACACCGGGCGTGGCGAGCAGCAGCAGCGCCAGGGAAATCAGTCTGTTCATGTTGAATTCGTTATGGATGAGGTCATGAGCTTATGGTGAGCGAAGGATAACGTCTGGGCGTGTTCGGGTCGAACCACGTCATCGAGATATTTCCACAATGCTTGTTGACCTGTTTTTAAGCCGGCTCTATAATGACGAGCTCGATTGCGGGGTGGAGCAGTCTGGCAGCTCGTCGGGCTCATAACCCGAAGGTCGCAGGTTCGAA
>JBCDLQ010000106.1:0-7078 GCA_039414335.1 Pseudomonadota bacterium
AGGTAATTCTCCGGATCACCGATCACGATGCCCTGGAGGCGTTCATGCAGATTGAAGACTTCGATCTGAGCCTCGTCACTGAGCTCA
This sequence comes from Pseudomonadota bacterium, assembly GCA_039414335.1. Classification (GTDB taxonomy): domain Bacteria; phylum Pseudomonadota; class Gammaproteobacteria; order Xanthomonadales; family Wenzhouxiangellaceae; genus Wenzhouxiangella. The sequence goes on from JBCDLQ010000106.1 coordinate 88, forward strand.
TCAACATTGGTCACACCTTCCAACATGTCTCGCAGTTCGCTGTCCGTGTCCCGAAACTGCTCGCGTTCGCGCAGGGTCAGCTCCCTGGGCACGCCTTCACCGATCGCGACCGCCAGGCTGTCCAGAAACTCCAGGTATTCGTCGACATCGACTTTTCGAGGCTCTTCAGTAAAGGGGACGGGATCCAGCTGATTGCCGGTGCTGCGGTTGGCGGTACCGCTGCTGGCGCAGGCGGAAAGGAGGAGAGAGATCATCAGGATCATCAGCAAGCGTTTCATGTCGTTCTTATTCCTATGTTCATGTTCGATCTCGAAGATCGAACGATGGAGTTCACTCTATTGAGCCCGATATGCACATCGGACCACGAGGGTTTCATTCAGCGGCAAAGCAGAATTCAGGGCGTCGTCAGGACTGGCATGGGACCGGCGCCCAGGCGTTGGCGGAGCGCGTCCCGATTGCGCTCCTGCTGGCGACGAAAGTCTCCGGCGGGAACACAGCTGGTGCGTTTGAAGTGCGTGCCCACAGTACTGCGGCGCGAGCAGATCAGGTAGTTCTCCGGGTCGCCGATGACGATGCCCTGGAGTTCCTGATGGAGATTGAAAACCTGGAGTTGGGCGTCGTCACTCAATTCACTGACGTTGGTGACCTGGCCCAGCATGGAGCGGATTTCGCTGTCCGTATCGCGGAACTGCTCGCGCTCACGCAGGCTGAGCTCTCGCGGTACGCCCTCACCGATGGCCATGGCCAGTTCATCAAGGAATTCCAAATACTCATCGACCTGAACGAGGCGGGGCTCCGGCGAGAAGGGGGTCGGCTCCAAGCTGGTGCTGGATCGGTTGCGATCGGTTGTTCCACCGCTGGCGCAGGCGGCGAGAAAAACGCTGATCATCAAGGCAGAAAGCAAACGGATCATGGTGATAGATTCTCCCCAACAGTAATTGGAATCGAGTTCAATACGAACATGGTCGTAGATAACTACGAAACCGATAGTAGAAGCCCGAATTCCGATTGTCAACTACCCTTTCGTACGAGCAGGATTAACCAGTCACGACCTCGAAGGTCAGACCGGCGTGCTCGATCAGACAATCGCGCAGCTTGGTCCCCAGGGCCGTAGACGGCGTCCAGAAGCCACCCGGCACTTCGTCTTTCGGCAGGCCTGTGGCCAGCAGCGCGGCCGCTTCCCCCAGCATCTTCGAGGTCGAGCCATAGCCTGGATCGCGATCTCCAGTCACACGGACCTGGATCTTCTGGCCATCGGCCGTCTTGCCGTCAAAGAGCAGTTTGAAGTAGCCCTTTTCCTGCGCTTCCGGGCTGGGACCATCGCCCGGCTTGGGCAGAACTCGTTTCTTGAGCAGTGAGCGCGTCGGGCCAAAGCTGGCACCGAGGGCAAAGGCACCGAGCCCCATGGCCATTCCCCAGGCCCGGCGACGACCGGCGAAACCACGGCCCATCATCATCGCCTCGTCATAGCGGAAATCTTCACCCCAGGGCTGGCCCTTGAGCGCGTGCGAGCGCAGTACGATGCGCGTATTGATCGCGGCCATCACGAAAGGTGCCAGCCAGCTGTTCAGACCCTTGTCAAAGGCCGGACCCTTGACGTAGGGCTGGCGCGGGCCCTTGCGCAGGTCCTCCGGACAAATTGAATAGGGGTTGCTGGCGATCTTGGCGACGTCGGGATTGGCACGCGTCTCCTCAATGATGTTCACCATGCTGGCAGCCGTGCCGCCAGACATGGCGCCCTTGATGCGCTCCACGCCCATGCGGATTCGGGTGCAGGGCTGTCCCAGCCTGGCCATGGCCTGCTCCTGCAGGAAGGCCACGCCCAGATCGGAGGGAATGGAATCGAAGCCGCAGCAATGAACGATGCGCGCGCCGCTTTCCCTAGCCTGATCCTCGTAGAGATCCAGGACGCGACGCATCCAGGGCACCTCGCCGGTCAGATCGCAGTAGTCAGTGCCAGAAGCGGCGCAGGCGCCGACCAGTTCCGTGCCGTAGTAGGCATAAGGTCCGACCGTGGTCACCACCGCACCCGTGCGCGCCACCATGGCATCGAGGGAAGCGCGATCCTGGCTGTCAGCCGTGATCAGCGTCAGCGATGCCGCATGCGGCCCCAGTTGTTCACGAACTTGATTGAGCTTGTCTTCATTGCGCCCCGCCAAGGCCCAGCGCAGGTCGCCATCGGCACCGTGGCGCTTGAGCAGGTACTCGGCCAGCAGCTGACCGGTAAACCCGGTGGCACCCCAGAGGATCAGATCGAATTCGCGCACGTCGGCCATGTCAGCATCCTGAAGAAAATGAAGCCGTCATTATGCAGGCCCGGCATCAATGGCTGGGCACCTTTCGCTAGAATGGGGGAATTGCCTCCAGCAACGAGACATCGAGATGGCCGACCGGCAGCAGCTGACCCTGACCCGCCCCGACGACTGGCATCTGCACGTTCGAGACGGCGCCACACTGGCCTCCGTCGTACCCGACACGGCCCGCCAGTTCGCCCGCGCCATCATCATGCCCAACCTGAAGCCACCCGTGACCACGGTAGATCAGGCTGTGGCCTATCGCGATCGAATTGTCGAGGCACTTGAGGAAGAAGCGGATTTCGAGCCGCTCATGACGCTCTATCTCACGGAAACCACCACGCCGGACGAAATTCATCGCGCGGCCGAACATCCCTTTGTCCATGCGGTGAAGTACTACCCGGCGGGCGCGACGACGAACGCCGATTCCGGCGTGACCGATCTCAGGAAAGTCGACCACGTCATCAAAGCGATGGAAGACGCTCAGCTTCCGCTGCTGATGCACGGCGAGGTCACGAATCACGAGATCGATATCTTTGACCGAGAAGCTGTCTTTATCGACCGCGAACTCAATCGCCTGGTTGACCAGTTTCCGAAGCTCCCGATGGTGTTGGAACACATCACGACGGAAGCGGCAGTAGATTTTGTTGAAGCCGGTCCGACCAACCTGGCGGCGACGATCACGGTGCACCACCTGCTGTTGAACCGAAACGCGATCTTTGAAGGTGGCCTGCGGCCCCATCACTACTGTCTGCCCGTGCTCAAGCGCGAACAGAATCGTCAGGCTCTGGTACGAGCCGCAACCAGCGGCAACCCCAAGTTCTTTCTGGGCACCGACTCCGCGCCCCATCCGAAGGGCGCCAAGGAATCCGACTGCGGCTGCGCCGGGATCTACACGGCGCTGCACGCAATGCCGCTCTATGCGGAAGTGTTCGAAGATGCGAACGCCCTGGACAGGCTCGAAGGCTTCGCCAGCCACTTCGGCCCGGACTTCTACCGCCTGCCGCGCAACGGCGATGAAATCACGCTGGAACGCGTCGATACTCCCATCCCGGATCTGGTGGAATTTGGTGGTGAGCCTGGCGTGCCGCTACGCGCCGGAGGCCAGACGCGCTGGCGTCTCGCAGGCTGACCCGCACCCGCCTCATCCCAGCAGGCGCAGGCCTCCGGGCAAGACGCTCACTTCGATGCGCACGGCATCGCTGGCCAGATGTTCGCCGTCGGCATGCAAGCCGCAACCCTCGGGGCAATCGATGCTGATCGCCTTGACCTGATTGGCATGCACACCTTCGAAGCGCTCGTGCTCACCGCGCAACACGGTCGGCAGGATGCGCAGCAGTCTGGCCACCGACAGATCATCAGCTCGGCAAAGCTCCAACCAACCATCATCGATCTCGGCGCGCGGCGTCAGCAGGAATCCACCACCGGCACTGCGTCCATTGCCCAAGGCGATCAGGAACTGTGGCGCGTTGACTTCCTGGTCATTGAAGCGAACGGTCATGGCGGGCGCGCGATAGCGCATCAGATGAATCAGTGCGGCGACCAGATAGCGTGAGAAGCCCTTGAACACGCGCGCACGGCCCGCCTTCAGCGCGACTTCGGCCTCGAATCCGATGCCTAGTGAATTGATGAAATGGACTTGCAGCTGACGACCGGTGCTGGTCTCCAGGCGAACGCGACCCAGATCAACGGGCCGGGGTTCGGCCTGGTCCCACCAGTCCAGCGCGGCTTCGAGTTCATGGGGATTGCGAATCATCTGGGCAAAGTCATTGCCCGAACCCCAGGGCAACACGGCCATGCTCGCCCGACCACCGACCAGTCCGTCGGCGACCTCGTGTACCGTCCCGTCACCGCCGATCGCCACCACGACGACGTCGGACTCCATCGCCCGCTCATGGGCCAGGCGACGCGCATCTCCAGCAGCCGATGTCAGCAGAATTTCGGCATCGGAGTGATGGGCACGTAGCACTTCCGACAGGGGATGGTCACGCCGATCGCGTCGACCACCGGCAACCGGATTCAGCAGAAAGGCATAACGACGAGACAGACCAGACCCCTTCGGAAATAAGAATAAGCAGCGCGCCAAGCAGTATCCCTTCCACCCGAAAAATCAGCAAGCCAGAGCGGCCAGTCGCGAGCAGACCGGACAGTCGCTAGAATGAGTTAGGCAGGGGTAGCCATGGGAGAGTTTCGATGAGCCTTACGCGACGCTGGGCCGAAATGGCCTTGATCCCCTTCCTGATGACGGTCGTCTTCAGCAGCGCTCATGCGCAAGGTGGCCGACTTCTGGCGACCGGCGGCGTCAGCCAGTTCGAGGGTGCCGCTGGCGGCGGCCTGGAGCCCTGGGCACTGATCACCGGCTATGGCACGGAAGACGAAATCGGTGGCGCCGCCCACTACACCACCATCCACACGGACTCCTACGGCCTGCAGTCGGCCGGCGTGAAGCTGGGCTTCTTCGACCGCCTGGAGCTGTCCTATACGCGCCAGCGATTGAGCGTCGATGAAGACGTCGTGGAAGCCACGGCCGGTGCGCTGGTCAGTGGCCTGGAACCGATCCTTGGCGCACCCACCGTACAGACCGTCAGCGGCACGGCAATCGATATGGACATCTTCGGCGCCAAGCTGCGTCTCTTCGGCGATGCGGTCTACGCGCAGGACTCCTGGGCCCCGCAGATCTCCCTCGGCGTCCAGCACAAGCGCAACCGTGACTTTGGCCGTGGCGTGACCGTGCCTTATCTGGGCGACGTCGGCGTACCCGCCCTGCTCGGTGCGGCTGACGCCAACGGCACCGATTTCTATCTGACCGCGACCAAGGTCTTTCTCGGCGTGCCCTTCGGCCGCAATCTGCTGCTCAGCACCAGCGTGCGCGCCACCAAAGCCAACGCCTTCGGCCTGCTGGGCTTCGGCCGCGAGGTGATCAACCCTCTCGACGGTACGCTGCTCGATGCGGACGACGGCTACGAGTACGAGTGGGGCTTCTCGGCTGCCATGTTCCTGACGCCGACCGTGGTTCTGGGCGGCGACTATCGAACCCAGAGCAGCCGCCTGGAAGATCAGCCGGTACTCGGCCTGCTCGGCGCACCGGACCTGGCCGAGGAAGACAACGCCTACGACGTTTACCTGGCCTGGTTCCCGAACAAGACCCTGTCTTTTGTCGCCGCCTATGTCGATCTGGGCAACCTGCCGTTCCAGGCCGATTCCGACGCGGTCTATCTGTCGCTGCAAGCGTCCTTCTGAGGGGAGAGACTTCGATGAAACGATTCACACTCCAACAGCGACCGCTGCCCATCCTCTCGCTGGGGAGCGTGCTGATGCTCAGCGCTTGTGGCACGGTGCCCAGCAACGAGAGCACGGCCGAGTCCAACCTCAAGAACTACGACCGCACGCTCTATGAGCAGCTGAGCACGGAGGACGCCTCGCTCTATGACCGCCTCGGCGGCTATGAGGCGATCGAGGCCTTTGTGATCGACGGGGTCGATAATCTCCTTGCTGACGAACGGATCAACTTCCTCTTCGAAGGAGTCGACGCGAACAATCTGGTCTTCCAGCTCAGCGAACAGATCTGTGATCTGGCCGGCGGTCCCTGTATCTATGACGGCATGAGCATGGAAGACGCACACTTCGGCCTGGACATCACTGAGGCCCAGTTCAATGCCCTGGTAGAAGATTTCCAGCAGGCCATGCGCGACAACGACGTGCCCTACGGACTCGAAAACCAGGTGGTCGCGCTGCTGGCGCCGATGAAGCCGGCAATCATCAACCGCTGATGAGCTCACCAGGGAACCTCTGAATCACTCTGCGCAGAGTGGTTCAGAGGTTTCTTAGTCGCGGAAGTTCTTGAACTGCAGGGGCAATCCGAGCTGGGCTTCCTTCAACATCGCGATGACCTGCTGCAGGTCGTCGCGCTTCTTGCCGGTGACGCGAACCTGATCACCCTGGATGGCGGCCTGAACCTTCATCTTGGCGCCCTTGATCTGCTTGACGATCTTCCGGGCCAGGTCCGTGTCGATGCCTTCGCGCACGGTCACCGTGCGCGTGGCCGTCTTGGCCATGATCACCGGCTCGCCCAGCTCGACCGCGTCCAGATCGATGCCGCGCTTGGTCATTTTTGAATAGAGCATGTCCAGCATCTGATCGAGCTGGAAGTCGGATTCGGACTGCATCGTGATGACCGCCTCGTTCTGCTCGAAGCTCGAGTCCGTACCCTTGAAGTCGAAGCGCGTGGTGACTTCACGGTTGGCCTGATCCACCGCGTTGGTCAACTCGTGATGGTCGATCTCGGAAACCACGTCAAAACTCGGCATGAGCGCACCTTTGAAGAAAGCTGTTCGAAGCCCGCATTATGCCCCAGCGCGCAAGCGCTCCGGGGCGGGAAGCCGCACGCGAAGGCCGCATGCTTCGTGACATAATCCGCCCATGATGTCCAAGCTTGTCGCCTGGCTGCGGATCGCCGTCGCAACCACCCTGCTCTCGCTCAATTGCGTCGTGCATATCTTGCCGCTGCTGGCCGTCGCCCTGCTCAAGATCGTGCTGCAGAAAACGCCCCTGAAGTCCCTCTGCGACCGGGTGCTCATGCTGATCACGGGCAGCTGGATCCAGGTCAACAACTGGATGTTCGACAATCTGACCAGCACGAAGATGACCATCACAGGCCAGCCCGACGCGATGATGGATGGCCACTTCATGGTGCTATC
>JBCDLQ010000107.1:0-7026 GCA_039414335.1 Pseudomonadota bacterium
AGCGCATCCAACGCGAAACCAAAAAGGCGCTGGCCGGACGGAAAGCAGCCATCTACGCCAAGATGAACTCGCTGACCGAGCCCTCTGTGATTCAGGCGCTTTATGAGGCGTCCAGAGCCGGTGTGGAGATCAAACTGGTCGTGCGCGGCATCTGTTGCCTGCGGCCGGGCATTGCCGGCCTGTCCGAGAACATCCGCGTCCGCTCGATTCTAGGTCGCTTCCTTGAGCACAGTCGGATCTATCACTTCCACAACGACGGCGAATCAGAAACCTGGGCTGCCAGCGCTGACTGGATGGAGCGTAACCTGTTTCAGCGCGTCGAGGTGTGCTTCCCGATCAACGGCAAGAAAGCTGCGAAGCGCGTACTTGGCGAGAGCATCCTGCTGGCGTTCGAAGACAATCGACAAGCCTGGGAGCTGCAGGGTGACGGCAGCTATCGCCTTATTATCCCGGCTGGGGATGAACAACCGCTGTCTGCCCAGGAATTTCTGATCGAACAGGCCAGCCATGCCGGAGCGTGAGCTTTTTGCCGGGATCGATCTCGGCTCGAACAGTTTCCACATGATTGTTGCCCGCCTGGAGCACGGCCAGTTCCGAGTGATCGATCGGCTCAGGAACATGGTCCGACTCGCCGGCGGCCTGGATCGCGAAGGCCATCTGGACGACGAAACCCGTCGCCGCGCGGTGGCCACCCTGGCCCGCTTTGGTGAACGCATCCGAAACATTCCGCCTGATCAAGTGCGCGCCGTGGGCACCCAGACCTTTCGCCGGCTGCGCCAGCCTGCCGGCTTTCAGGTCGTGGCAGAGACTGCCCTCGGCTGCCCCATTGATATCGTCAGCGGACGCGAAGAAGCCCGACTGGTCTGGCTGGGCGTCAGCCAGGGTGTCGCGCCAACTGAAGGCGCGAGACTGGTGATCGATATCGGCGGCGGTTCGACGGAACTGGTTGCTGGTGATGCGGTGACCCCCGAGCTGACCGAAAGCCTTCCCCTGGGCTGTGTCAGCCTGACGCGCTGGGCATTTCCCGACGGCCAACTGTCACCGAAGCGCTATGACCGCGCGATGGAATACTGCCGGGCCGAGCTTCAGGTTTGGAGTCGCCAGTTCCTTGACTTCGGCTGGAATCAAGCCATTGGAACCTCGGGCACGATCCGCGCCCTGGCTTCGATGATCGAAGCGCGCAACCCCGGCCAGGATGGTCAGATCACGAGGGCATGCCTGAGCGAACTCAAGGAAGCGCTGCTGTCATTCCAGCGCATCGAAGAGATCAACCTGAAGGGTCTTTCCGATCGCCGCCAGCCCGTCATCGCTGGTGGCCTGGTCGTCCTGGACGCCACGATGGAAGCACTGGAACTGGATCGACTTCAGCTTTCCTCCTTCGCCCTGCGCGAAGGTGTGCTGCAGGACCTGATGGGACGCCACGGCGCACAGGACCCACGCAATGCCACGGTTCAGGGCATGATGGCCCGATATCAGGTCGACCGCCGCCAGGCCGAACGGGTAAAGGTCTGGGCCGCCGCTGCCTTCAAGCAGGTCAGCGACAGCTGGTCCATGGAGGATATCCACGGCGAACTACTCCATTGGATCAGTCAGCTGCATGAAATTGGCCTCAACATCGCTCACGACGGACACCAGCGGCACACGGCCTACATTCTCGAACACTCCGACATGGCAGGATTCAGCCAGCAGGAACAACAATTCATGGCAGTGGTTGCCAGCCTTCAGCGCCGTCGCGTCGACCCTGCCCTGATCAGCTCCCTGCCCCCTCGCCTGCACGAAGTTGCCCGGCAGTGCGCAGCGATCCTGCGTCTGGCCGTGACCTTGTGCCGGGCACGCTCGGAATCAGACTTCGGTGAGTTTTCACTCCAAGCCAGCGAGCAAAGACTGCGACTGGAGCTGGATGCAGGCTGGCTGGCCAACCGCCCACTCGTTCGCCACGATCTGGACATCGACTGCCTCGAGCTGGCGCGTCTCGGCCTGCAGCTGGAAGTCGAAGCCCTCGACGACCGACCTTGAACGAGCCCTGACCGAATCCTTCCTCGATGAGCCACTGGGCCAGCACCGCCACGACCGACAACCTGATTCAGCGCGCCAAGCTGCTCGGTGCCCTGCGCCACTTTCTTGATGAACGCGGCCTGACCGAAGTCCAGACACCGGTCCTCAATCCTCGCAGCGTCAGCGACGTCAACATCGACAGCGTGGCCGTCGCCGATCCGGAAGGTTTTCTGAGGACCTCTCCGGAATATGCGCACAAGCGCTTGCTGGCCGGCGGCATGGGTGACCTCTACGAAATCGGGCCCGTGTTCCGCGCCAAGGAAGATGGTCGCCTCCATCGGGTCGAGTTCACTCTGTTGGAGTGGTACCGCATTGGCTTGAGCTGGCAGAAGTTAGCCAAAGAAACGCTGGAACTGTGCCAATTCGCCTTGAAGGCACTGGGACAAGCGCACAGGACAGAGCACTGGTATGACTGGAGCGAATCCTTCACGACTCAAGGCCTGCCTGATCCTCTGACCGCCAGCGATGACGCCATCGCTGCGGCCAGCACGGAACTCCCAGCGGACTGTGACCGCGACATGCGCCTGGACTGGCTGTTCTCAACCAGGATCCAGCCTGAGCTACCAACAGATGGGCTGACGATCGTACACAGCTTTCCGGCCAGCCAGGCAGCCCTCGCCAGGCTGAATCCCGAAGATCCGAGGAAAGCCCAACGATTCGAGCTGTTTGCCGGCGATATCGAGCTGGCCAACGGTTATCAGGAACTGACCGATTGGCGCGAGCAGGCCGATCGCTTCGAGCAGGACAATCAACGCCGGCAAGAACTGGGACGACGGACCATGGCGATCGACGAGGACTTCCTGTCTGCCCTCAAGGCGGGACTTCCGGAGTGCGCCGGTGTCGCCCTCGGCGTCGACCGACTGGCCATGGTGGTTCTCGGACAATCCGACATCGCCCAGACCCGATCATTCTGAAGCCCGTTCCAGCGCTAACGGGGCACCTGCTGCCAGATACCCCGTTGATCGAAATTGGAGAGCGTGCTGGGTCCGGTTGCCCACCGGAAACGCTGGCAGACTACTCGTCGCTGATGACAGCCGAATGACTGCTTTGAGCGTTGGGTACACAGGCGCCTGCCCAGCAAGACGTCGAACGCCGCAACAGGAGCAGGGTCCGATCAATCAGGCCAAGTCGATTGGGGTAGTACAAGCGCTGGATGCTCTCCATGGGCAGGGTCAGCACCTGGTCGTCGGGGCCGAGCAACGCCAACTGGCCAGTCTCGCCAGGCATGGGCTCCAGCCAGCCCGAATCGAATGCGGCTGACAGGGGTTCATCCCGGGTTTCACCATCCTCGATCGCCGACCGAAGCGCGACCGGGTATCCCAGCAGTGAATCGCCGTTACGCGACTCGATGCGGGCCAGACTCAAGGGCTCCGTCCTGGCCAGAACTTCTCCGCTCAGCCCATCGATCGGGTCATCGTAGACGAACAGACGACGTGCGACGGGGCGCTCGCCATCGGTCTCGTCGAGCACCAGAATCAGCTCCTGGGCCGCACTCGGCCAGAGCGGCAGAAGGACGTGTCGAGCAGGGATCAGCGAAAGTAGTAGAATGAGGGCTGCAATCAAGGGCGCTGCAGTGATCTGCTGAACCCAGTACATTGCAGGGCTGGACATCATGGGCGGAATATAGCACGGTGTAGTTTCGTGCCATGACAGGTCTGGCAATCGACATCAGGGGGTGGTGAACGAGCAAAAACAGATTCAAGAAAAGGCGAGCTCAAGCCGATGGAGCATGCGTGTATGAATGATGCAATCAATGTCCGCCCGGCCCGGAATGCCGAATTGCCAACGCTGGCCAAGCTGATCGTCAATCAGCTGCCAGACATGATGGACGGCAAGAAGCGCCCGGAGAACATCGAAGCCCACCTCGCCCGGTTGATCCCCGATCAATCCTTGATCATCGCGACTGCCGGCAATCGTCTCGCCGGTCTCACCGCAGTCGATCTCGACCACTCACAGGTCCTTGCCTGCTACCTGGACCCCGAAACCGCCTCACCTGAAACTCCGCGACAGCTCTTTAGAGCCGCCGAAAAGCTGGCCCTGTCCTACGGTGCCCGACATCTTTACTGCACGGCCAAGCAACAGGTCAGTGGCTTCATGAACGCCCTGGGATATACGGCCACCCAGAATGAAGACGGCAAAGCCACGGGCCTGATGCAAAAGGACCTGCTGGCCAACGCCAAGCCGGAACTCAAGGCCTTGCTGGACCGTCTCGATGAGCTGGGCCTGCCCAAGGATTACGGCCTCAAGCACCGCATGCGCCTCGTGCCTGAGGCCTCGACGCTGGTCCCGATCGGGCGCGACATCTTCGATCGAGATCAGCGCCTCACTCCAGCTGCAGCCACGGCCTGGACGCGAATGCAGACCGCCGCTTCCGGTCGAGGCATCGATCTGCAGCTGGTTTCTGCCTTCCGGACCGTCAGCTACCAATCCAATCTGTTCAAAAGAAAGCTGGATGAAGGCCAGAACCTCCATCGGGTCCTGACCGTCACTGCTGCACCAGGCTACAGCGAACACCACAGCGGCCGGGCGATCGATCTGACCAGCCCCGGCCAGAAGCCGCTGGAAGAAGAATTTGCCGAGACCAAGGCCTACCAGTGGCTGAAGGCCAATGCGGGCATCTATGGATTCAAGGAAAGCTATCCGCGCAACAACCGGCACCGCATCCAGTGGGAGCCGTGGCATTGGTGCTACCACCACCGCCCCGGAACCTGAGACGCGCTCCCTACTTGCCCTTGATCTGCGCGTAGGCCGCCAAGGCTCTCGCGCGCGTGCGTTTCAGATCGACGCTGCCTGAGGAATAGCCCCTACCGTCGCGGGCCGCTATCTCCGGTTGATGGACCCGGGTACCTCCAATGGCGCGAAGTTCGGGGCACCAGCGTCGGACATATTCTCCGTCAGGATCGAATTTCTCACCCTGAAGCACCGGGTTGAACACGCGAAAGTACGGCGCAGCATCGGCGCCGGAACCGGCGGTCCATTGCCAGCCCTGCGTATTGTTCGCCAGATCCGCATCCACCAGCGTATCCCAGAACCAGCGCGCACCTTCCTGCCAGGGAATCAACAGGTTCTTGGTCAGGTAGGACGCCACGATCATGCGCACGCGGTTGTGCATCCAGCCCGTGTGCCAAAGCTCGCGCATGCCAGCATCAACCATCGGAACACCCGTGCGCCCACGCTGCCAGGCGGCGAGATCATCGGCGTAGTCGGCTGGCTCGCGCCAGGGAAAGTGATCGAACTGAGCCTTCAACGGCTGGTCGGGAATCTGCTGGAAGTGGAACAACAGATAGGCGGAGAACTCCCGCCAGGCAATTTCGCGCAGGAAGGACAGGCGACCCTCGCCCGCCGGCAATTCTCCGGCCTCATCCAGCGCCAGGGCCACCTGTCGTGGTGAGACTTCACCAAAGTGCAGGGCCGCCGACATCCTCGAGGTGCCATGACGGTCGGGCCGATCCCTGTCGCTGTCGTAGTCGACGACGGCGTCTTCCAGGAAGGACTCCAAGCGCTCGACGGCAGCCAGCTCACCGGGTTGCCATCGCTCATGAAAGCCGTCCGCCCAGTCGCGATCCGGCAGCAGCGTCAGATCATCGATCGTTGGCGAATCAGGCCACTGCTTCGGCGCCCCGAAGGTCGACGGTGACGGCAGCACGTCCAGCCGCCGCCAGCGCTGCTGGATCTGACGCCAGTAGGGCGTAAAGACGAGATAGGGCGAGCCATCGGCCTTGAGTATTTCCCAGGGCTCGAACAGCAAACGAGCGTTGAAGCTTCGCGCTTCGAGACCCGCGTCGACCAGCCGCTCCTTGATGCCGCGATCTCGCTCGATCAGCGCCGGATCATACAGTCGATTCCAGTACACCGCTCCCGCACCGGTCTCTGCGACCAGGTCGGACAGGGCCTGAGCCGTGGGGCCATTCCGCAGGATCAGACGGCTGCCCAGCCCCTCCAATCGCTCGGCCAGGGCTCTGAGGGAATGGTGCAGCCACCAGCGCGAGGCCCCTCCTGGCGCCCAGGGGGCATCCGAGCCTGGATCCCAGATGAAAACAGGCACGACGCACTGGTGGTTCTCGAGTGCATGATGGAGTGCGGGGTTGTCGGCAACACGTAGATCTTGCCGAAACCAGACGATGGCGGTGGAAGTCATGGGCGCACCTTGCTGGCGACGCCGTCAACGGCGGGTGATCGAACTATCAAGACGCCTGTCGATGCAGTACGATGAGGTTCGATTTTGGATACCGATGACACCGGAGCAATTGCAGCATGAATACTGACCTACTGAAGACCCTGGCCAAACATTTCGATCAGGACGCCATCCAGACCCTGGGCCAGCAGATCGGCGCACCGCGCGAACAGGCCCATAGCGCCATCAACGCCGCCCTGCCCGTGCTGGTCGGGATGCTGGCGAAGAACAATGAATCAGAAGCAGGTCATCAGGCCCTGGCACGTGCTGTGGAACGCGACCATGATGGATCGATCCTTGACCACCTGGGCGGCTTTCTCTCCAGTGGAGACACGGGCATGGGCGAAAAGATTCTCGGTCATGTACTCGGCAGGAATCAGGCCCCGGCACAGGCTGGACTGGCCGAACAAACCGGTCTGCAGGGCGACCAGGTCGGCAAGATGATGGCCATGCTGGCCCCGGTGGTGATGGGTGCGCTGGGCCAACAGGCCCGGGCATCCAGCGGCAGCACTGCAGGGAGCATTGGCGACCTGCTGCAAGGCTCCATGGGCGACCTGCTCAAGGGCAGCAGCGGTCAGGCCGGTGGCAACGTGCTGGGTTCGCTGCTTGGGGGTGGAGGTAGCGACCTTGGCGGGCTGGCCAAGGCTGGCAGCAGCCTGCTGGGCAGCCTGTTCAAGCGCTAGTCAGCAACTTCCAAGACATCAAGGTGATCCGACGCGCCGCTGCATGCGGGCCGCGTCGGATCGTCGATTTTCCAGCGCTTCCAAGTAGCCTTCCTCCACGGCGGTCACGTAGCG
>JBCDLQ010000108.1:0-6971 GCA_039414335.1 Pseudomonadota bacterium
ATTTTTCCTGCAAATCCTTGTTCTTCTCTTTGGGTCTTTCTTCGTGTCCGTCGTGGTTCAAGCTTTCAGAGCCAGTCCCACCCATAAGAACGACCTCTGGCACCAACTTCCTAGACCGGGTGGTCGGCAGATCGGAGGTGGTCGCATTTTTTGAGGACTCCGAAAGTGTGGGTTTTAACCACGAAGCGCACGAAAGTCACGAAGGGAAAAGCACTTACTTGCTCGTGAGAGCAGCTTTCCCTTCACAAAATTGTCTTTTTAACGCTTCTCTTCGTGATCCTCGTGTCCTTCGTGGTTCAGTCTTTAGAAGCTCGCCCCACCCGCAAGAACAGGCTGCCGTTTTCCAGTGGGCATGTCACCGCGAAGTCCGAATTGATCAGCGCTATCATGAGCAGCGTTTCAAGCGCGCACCCGATGCGTCGCGATCTTCGGCTTTTCAAGGACGATCATCATGAGTATCCAGATTTTCAGCCACTTCGACGGCGGCAATATCGACGTTATTGACGCCTCCGACCCATCGGCGATCAAGTTGTCCATCACGCCCGATGCCGGTGACGAGCACCTGCAGTGGTTCCATTTCCAGGTCTGTAATGCACGTGAACAAGCCTGCGTGTTTTCCATCGAGAACGCGGGGCAGGTGTCCTATCCGCCCGGCTTCGAAGGCTATCAGGCCGTCTGTTCAGTCGACCAGGAGCACTGGTTCCGCGTGCCGACCGAATTCGACGGTCAGACCTTGACCATCCGCCATAGCCCGCCGGCCGATGTCGCCTACTACGCCTACTTCGCGCCGTACTCCCTGGCTCGTCATCAGTCACTGATTGCCGACGCCCTGAATTCTCCCCTGGTCCAGGCAGAGTCCCTGTGTGCCACGCCCGATGGCCATGCGCATACCTTGCTGATCATCGGCGAAGAAACACCCGAGGTGAAGAAGCTCTGGGTCACGGCGCGCCAGCATCCTGGCGAAACGATGGCCGAGTGGTGGGTCGAAGGTTTTCTGGATCGCGTGCTCGATACGGAAGATCCCGTTTCGCGCCGTCTGCTGGAGCAGGCCGTGATCTACCTTGTCCCCAATATGTGCATCGACGGGGCCGTTCGCGGCCACTTGCGCTGCAACGCGCTGGGTCGCAACCTCAATCGCGAATGGGCCGAACCGTCGGCCGAGGCCTCGCCAGAGGTCTACTACGTCATTGAAAAGATGAAGCAGACCGGCGTGGACTTCGGCTTCGACGTGCACGGTGATGAGGCGTTGCCCTACAACTTCATTGCCGGCGCCGAAGGGACCGAGAGCTGGAATGATCACAAGCAGGCCCAGCTCGATGACTTCAAGGCGCTGCTGGCCTCGATCAGCCCGGACTTCCAGACCGAGTTCGGCTACGACGTGGACCCGCCCAAGAGCTCGGACATGAAGAAGTGCACGGACTGGGTCGCCGAAACCTTCGATTGCCTGGCCATGACCCTGGAAATGCCCTTCAAGGATTCAGCGATCACGCCGGATGAGGAAGTCGGCTGGAGTCCGGGACGCTGCATGAACCTGGGACGGGCCTGCGTGGATGCCTTCTGGCACACGCTGCCGAAGCTTTAGCTCGACTCGGAATCCGCCGCCGTCGAATCTTCCGCACAGAGCGCTGCGGACGTCTCCCAGCGGCTTACCCAGCGTTCGGGCCAGTCACTCAGTAATTCGGCGATCCCGCCCTTCGTGCTGTCCGAAGGGCAGTTGGTCTGTCGCTCGGCGGTGAGGATCCACCAGGCGACGCACAGGCGCTGGCCCAGCGGCCGGCGCGCGGCGGGCTCAATGCAGTCTTCTGCGGTCACGCCCAGGCGCTCGGGGTCGATCGCTTCCCCGATTTCGAAATGCACGATCGCGTCCACGTAGTCCAACCAATCGATCTGGTGCGTGACTTCGGGCAGCCTCGAGCGCACCGCGTAGGCCTCGTCCATCTGCTCTCGTGAGCCGGCCAGGTCGTCGGTCAGATAGGCATTCAGCGCCAGCATGCCGTGGGTGTAGGAGATGCTGGGATGATCGGGACCGAACAGGGCCCTATGCCTTTCCAACGAGTCCAGCCAGATCGACTTGGCCTCTTCATGCCTTCCAAGGCCGTCAGTAATGGCGGCCACATTCCCGAGTGAGGTCATGGTCTGGGGATGGTTCTCACCAAAGATGGCCTCCTTGTGTCGCCAGGAAGACTGATGCATGGCCAGTGATTCTTCCGCTCTTCCCTGACGCCAGTAGACGATGGCAAGATCGTTCTCGATCAGGGCGGCGCTGATGTGTTCGGGGTCGACGGATCGCTGTTGCTCGAGTGCATCACTCAGGACCACTTCTGCGCCGTCCATGTCACCGCCAAGATCCATCGCCATGCCCTTGACCCGCATCGCCGCCACGCGATTGCCAAACTCGGGTTGCTCCGACAGCACGCGCTCGGCCACATTGACCGCCTCTTCCGTTTGCAGATTGACCGCATGCATGTCGGCCAGTTGAACCAGAATGCCGTGGCGATCCTCCTTGTTGATCTGATTGTCTTCTGCAGCGCTGACGGCCTGTTCGAGCCACGGGACGGATTCTTCATAGAGCCCGTCTTCATAGGCCACCAGGCCACGGCTGGCCAGAATGCTCGCCGCATCCCGGTGATCGCGATCAGCGCCCATGCGTTCGATGGCTCGGTCCAGGCTGGTGCGAGCATCGTCGATCAGACCGCGCTCGAGCTGCGTCTTGCCGATGATGTGCAGTAATTCAACCAACAGGGTGGGTTGATCTTCGAGCTGACCCTGAATCTGCTCGGCACCTCGCCGAAGCAATTCCGAGGCCGTCGGGTCGTAGCCATAGTCCAGCGTGGGGTCGGCTGCTTCCAGAATGCCGATCAGAAAATCGCGCGAAGCCACCGCCCGTTCGGCTTGCTCGCTTGCGCGACGGGCCTGATCCAGCGATACCACCGTGCCGGTGATCAGGGCACCGACGAGCAGCACGCCGAGTGCCGCAATCGCCGTATGGCGGCGCAACCATCGCGACAGGACATAAACACGGCCGCCGTTTCGGGCTGATACGGGCCGATGATCCTGCCAGGCTTCCAGATCCAGGATCAGCTCCGACAGGCTGGCATAGCGATCGTCTGGGTCGACAGCGATTGCCTTCATGCAGATGGCGTCGAGATCCCCTTCGAGCTCTCGAGCGTGGATCGGCTGGGCGTTGGTCTCACCGATCGATTGCGTGGTTGCCACGGAAGGCGGGGTGGGCTGCTCCGTGATGTGGGTGCCCGTCATCGCATCGTGCGGCCTGATATTCCGTCCGCTCAGCATCCGATACATGACCGCGCCCAGGGCGAAAACATCCTGAGAGGTGGTAGGCGCGGCACCCAGCAGACGTTCCGGTGCCGCGTAGGCTGGAGAGCAATAGAGTCGCGCCTCGTTGCCGGGCTCGGCGTGGTCCAGCGACGCGATACCGAAGTCGACCACTTTGGCCACGCCTTGTGCGGTGACAAGAATGTTGGACGGCTTGACGTCGCAGTGGATGACTTGGCGCTGATGCGCGTACTGCAGGGCGCGGGCGATCTGAATGATCAGCTTGATGCGCTCGCCCACAGGCAGCTGTTGTTCGTCGACATGGTCATTCAGCGGGATGCCGCTGACGTACTCCATCACCAGATAGGGGTCGCCGTCGTCACTTTGTCCACTGTCGATCAAACGCGCCAGACCGGGGTGCTCCAGGCGCGCCAGAATCCGGATTTCTTCCGTCAGACGATGGCGCTGATCGGCGGCCAGCTGTTCCGCATCGAGCACCTTGATGGCGACGGTCTTGTCGAATTGGCCATCGGCTCGCTGACCGCGATGGACCACGCTCATGCCACCGCGGCCAATCTGTTCCTCAACCTGCCAGGGACCCAGAGAACGCCCGGTCCAGTCCTCCTCGGCCTCATCGCTCTCGCCCAGGGCCAGCAGCGAGGGTGCCGAGCCTGAATCCAGCAGCGGGTCGCGTTGGTCATGCGAGGCGAGCAAGGATTCGAGCAGCGAGCGGTCTTCATCGCTAAGGGTCAGGGCTTTCAATCGCACGCTGCGATCCGTTGGCTCAAGATCGATCAGCTCATCAAAGTGCGACTGAACGCGTTCCCAGCTGGCCTTGTCGATGCTCATGCTGTCTGCTCAGACCGCGGGACGCTGATCAAGCGTGGTCTGCAGCAGGGCACGCGCCTGCGCCCAATGGCGGGCCGCCGTGCGTGGTGAGACGTCCATGACATGGGCCGCATCTTCATTCGATAGGCCGCCAAAGAACCGCAGCTCGACCAGACGGTGGAGCTTGGGATCCACATCGGCCAGGGAGTCCAGGGCCTGGTCGATATCGAGAATCCGGTCGATGGGAGCGTTGATGGCACCATCGGCTTCGCCCAGTTCAACGCGATCCAGGTCGCCACCGCGCTTCTGGGCGAGACGATAGCGGGCGTAGTCGACCACCATGCGTCGCATGGCCACGGCAGCCAACCCGAGGAAATGTCGACGATCACGAAACTCCTGATCCTCCGGCGAAATACGCAGCCAGACTTCATGCACCAGGGCGGTGGTGTTGAGCGTGGCCGATGGGATCAGCTGCCGCTCGCGCCGAGCGATCTTGCGCATCTCCTGATAGAGCTCGCGTACTCGCCGTGCATCAGCGGGGTCGAATCCCTCTGCAAGATCAAGTGCTGGCGAATCTTCTGACGTCATTTCCGTGACCAGGTCGGCGTGTTGCTCGATTCTGACCGATCTTCAGTCCGAAGTCATTCTTGAACTGGCAGGGTTTGAAGCGATCCTGCGACTAAGCACCTAGAACCCACAAATCCCAAAGAGAAAGCAGATCATGGTGTTTCGATGCGCGCTCATTCTGTTGCTGTTGGCAGCACAATCCCCATTGTCGGCGGCGACCTTTGTGGTCAATGACCTGTTCGACGATCCCGATGCGAATCCGGGTGACGGCGTCTGCGATATTCCGGCAGGCGGTCCACCGCGCTGCTCACTTCGTGCGGCCATCATGGAAGCGAATGCGGCATCACCCACCCAGACCCATGTGATTGAATTCAGCCTCGGGCTGATCGTCATCAATATCTCTGGGTCTCCCTTGCCGACAGTGACCAACCGGGTGCGGATCGATGGCCGCACAGCACCGAGCTACGCCGGTGGTGATGACGTTCTCAGTGCGCCGCCATCGGTCTATATCAACGGTTCAGGCCTGACGGGAACGACGGCTGATGGGCTTCGGTTTACCAGCAGCCTTGCCTCTAGCGTTCATGCCTTGGGCATCATCAATTTCCCCGACAACGGGATCGAAATCATCAACACTGAGCTGCTGGATGTCAGTGGCACCTGGATTGGTGTGAGTCGTAGCGGCGGTGTAGACGGTAATGATGGGGCTGGTATACGCCTGTCAGGCTGTGATCGATGCCGGATCGGCCAGTACATCGCCGGTGGCGTCAATCCTATTCGTAATCTGGGCAACGTCATCAGCAATAACGGTGAATCCGGCGTGTATACCCAGTTAGGCGACGACGAGGTGATTGGCGGCAATTACATCGGCTTCAATCCAGTTGGCGCTTCCAGCATGGGCAATGGAATGCACGGCATCCACCTGGTTTCGCCCAACGTCCAGGTCGGCGGTTTTGTGGGCTTTGGCGATGGCTCCACCGCCGACATCGGTAACGAGATCGTCGACAACGCGGGAGACGGCATTCTGACCGCGACCGGTGGACATCGAATCTATTCCAATGTCATCGCCAGCAATGGGGGTAACGGGATTGACCTCAATGGTGCCAATACGAATATCGGTTTTACATCTCAAGCAACTCGAAACCAGATCATTGCCAACGGTAGCCATGGCATCGAAATTGGATCGCTACTCGGTTCCAGCGGCAATCTGGTTCAGAACCAAAGTCTATTCCAGAACATCGGGCGCGGCATCTTCGTCAGTGATGGTGATAACAATGTGCTTCGCGGCAATGCCATTGCCGACAACCTCGAGTCGATTCGTATCGAAGGCAATGACAATCAGGTGGTGGGCAACCGGCTGGGTTTGATTGGCGATGTGGTGCAGGGCGGCGACTTCAATGGCGTTGTGCTGCTGGGGGATGACAATGAGGTCGAGAACAATGTCATCGCCGGGATGGGCGATGATGGCATCGATGTCGTGTCGGGCAACGGAAATCAGCTCTTCCTAAACTTCATCGGGACATTCAGCGATGGAACCAGTATTGCCAATCAAGGGAATGGAATCCGAGTTCGGGCCGCGGCAGTCCTCACGCTCATCGAAGACAACGTCATCGGCTACAACAACGATGGCATCAAGCTGGAAGGTGACTTCACGGACGTCTGTGGAAACCGAATTGGCATCGCCTCGGGCGATGAGTTCGCCGGCAATAGAGTCGAAGGCGTGAGAGTCGATGGCGACAACAACAGAATTGGCGATGGGGATTTTGGTTGTCCGGGTAATGTCATCGGCAACAACGCCTCTGATGGCGTTCAGGTCAGCGGCCTTCAGAACGTTGTGAGCAGTAATACGATCGGCGGCATTCCGGGTATTCCGGCGCCCAACGGCAACTCGGGCATCTTTCTCGCGGGTACGACGACCGATTCCTTTGTCCTCAAGAACCTGCTTTTCAATAACGCCAATGACGGCATCCGCGTGGCTGCGGATGCGGGTCAGGGCAATCGATTCATCGGCAACAATTTCGGCAACAACGGTGATCAATCGGTTGATCTGAGAGACGACGGTGCCACTGCCAATGACGCAGGCGACGGCGATTCAGGCCCGAACAACCTTCAGAATTACCCTGAAATCATCAGCGTTGTCGACGTGGGCGGTGCGATCGACGTCACTTATCGAGTCGATAGCAGCGGTGGTAACGCCGACTATCCATTGACCGTCGACATCTATCTAAATAACTCGGGTAAACGCGAGGGCTTTCCAGCGGCGAGCGATACCTATGATCAGGCTGCGAACACACCGAAGTCAC
>JBCDLQ010000109.1:0-6957 GCA_039414335.1 Pseudomonadota bacterium
GGCACCTGGATGAACGAGGTCGGTGCTGGCTGGTTGATGACCGATTTGTCCGATTCGCCACTGATGGTGGCCAGTGTTCAAGCGGCGACCACCTTGCCTGTATTCCTGTTTGCCGTGCTGGCCGGTGCAATCGCCGACATCGTCGATCGTCGTCGACTGCTGCTGATCGTCAACCTGATGCTCGCAGGCGTTGCAGCGCTGCTGGCCTTGCTCGTGTCGATTGAGCGGATAACGCCGCTGCTGTTGCTCGTCTTCACCTTCCTTCTGGGAACGGGTGCGGCCTTCATCGCGCCGGCCTGGCAGGCGATCGTGCCGCGACTCGTGCCGCGGCCGGAGCTGCCGGCTGCCATTGCCCTGAACTCCATGGGAATCAACGTCAGCCGCGCCATCGGCCCGGCTCTGGCAGGCCTGCTGATCGTGGCCGTGGGGATCTGGTCGCCCTTCGCGCTGAATGCTTTCAGCTTTCTGGTGATCCTGGCCGCACTGCTGTGGTGGAAGCCCGAAGCGGTCGCCGGCTCACGCCTGCGTCCTGAATCGATTCCCCGAGCGATTTCCGCGGGCTTGCGCTACGTGATGAACAGCGGACCCGTCCGTTCGACCTTGATTCGTGCAGCGGCCTTCTTCGTCTTCGCCAGCGCCTACTGGGCCATGCTGCCGCTGATCGCGCGCGAAGTGCTGGCCGGTGGCCCCAGCCTCTACGGCATTCTGTTGGCGGCTGTTGGTGCAGGCGCCGTAACCGGCGCCATCGTTCTGCCCAAGCTTCGCAAGCTGCTGGGGCCCGACGCGCTGGTGGCCTCGGGTACGGCCGGCACGGCACTGGTGCTGCTGGCTCTGGTCTTCGTGCCGTCGCCCGCCTTCGCAGTCGCGGCCTCGGCTCTGGCCGGCGTGTGCTGGATTGCCGTCCTGTCGAGCCTGCACGTTTCGACCCAGATGTCCTTGCCGGACTGGGTTCGTGCGCGCGGCCTGTCGATCTTCCTGACCGTGTTCTTCGGCTCGATGACCGCTGGCTCGCTCATCTGGGGCAGCGTCGCGGAGAACTACAGCATCTCGACCGCACTGCTCGCGGCCGCCGTTGGCGCACTCCTGCTGATCCCCTTGACCTGGCGTGCGCGCTTGGGCTCGGCGGGCGATCTGGATCTGACCCCGTCGATGCACTGGCCCGAGCCCGTTCCCGCCCATGAGGACGACGATTCAGCCGGCCCGGTCATGATTCGTATCGAGTATCAAATCCGCGAAGAAGACAAGACGGCCTTCGTCGAGGCGATGAAGCAGCTTGCCCAGGCCCGCGGTCGCGGCGGCGCTTATGGCTGGAGTCTGATGCGCGACATCGAGGCCAGCGAGTCCTGGGCCGAGAGCTGGCTGGAAGTGTCCTGGTTGGATCATCTGCGTCATCACGAGCGAGTCAGTGAAGCGGATCGAGCGATCGAGAAAGCTGCCAAGGCCTTTCATCAGGGCGATGAAGCGCCTACTGTCCAGCATCTGATCATTGATCAATAGACAAGGAATCTGACATGAAATCAATCATCGGTCTGGTGCTGGCTTTCTCAATCGGCATTGCCTGTCGCCTTTCGGGTGTGCCGCTGCCCGCACCGCCTGCTTTGATCGGTGCGCTGCTGGTGCTATCGATGACGACAGGCTACGTGCTCATGGATCGACGCATGTCAGGGGGGAAGCCTTCGCCCAATGCCAACGGGCACCGTGGTGAAAGCGGGGGAGCGGCGTCATGATCGCGACGGTGACGGGGTTGATCTTGGCTTTCGTGATTGGCCTGGGCTGTCGCTGGTTTGATTTGCCCGTGCCCGCGCCACCTCGAATCATGGGTGCTCTGCTCGTGGTGGTGATGACGCTGGGCTTCCTTTCCGCCGACTACCTGGTGGGTGCGCTGGCCTGAAGCGCCAAACCTGAATTCCTATTCAGATCTGTTGAATCGATGACTATTCCGTATCTCAATCGGGCGGCTGGACTGCTCGCCTTGATCTCCCTCCTGTCTGCGACGTCGGCACTGAAGGCGAACACCTATTCCTTCGATGCCTCTTTGCGTGAGCGCGTGAACTATCTCTCGTCCAGCTTCTACGCGCCGCTGGATCGTGACGATCGCTGGTTCTGGACCCAGCGCCTGAATCTTGTTGGATCCTACGAGAGCGAATCGGGGTGGGGTGGGCGAGTCAATATCCTCAGCGCGCTGCTTGAGGGTGTCGATGAGAATACGGTCAATCGGAACAACCTGGATATCCACGAGTTGTTTATCGATGCACCGCTGGCCGATGGCCGGCTGCGGTTCGGGCGACAGGAACTCCTGTTAGGCAGCCAGCGCTTTGTCGGCACTCGTGAGGGGACCAATGTGCGTCGCAACTGGGACGGCGTTCGCTGGACCCGGCAGTGGGGCGAGACCTCGATCGATGCGTTCTACATGGAGCTGGTCGACGTCACGCCCAATGGTGCCTTCAATGACAGCTCTGAATCCAACCGCTCCTTGAGCGGGATCTATCTCACGCGCCAGTTCGATCAGCGCGGTCTGGATTTCTACTACCTGCATTCGCGCAAGGATCAGCAACTGACGATTGAGGGTGTTGCTGATCAGCGCCGCGAAACGGTGGGCGTGCGCCACTTCGGTGAGCGCGGTCCCTGGTCCTGGAATCATGAGGTCGCCTATCAGTTTGGCCGCCACGGTGACTTGGACATTGAAACCTGGACCGTTGCTTCGATCACCGGTCGTCAATTCGAGGGTGCCTGGCAACCGGAGCTGCGCCTGTCGATGAACGTGGCCAGCGGCGACGATGATCCCGGTGACGGCGAGCTGGGCACCTTCGAAGCCCTGTATCCGCGCGGCAACTATTTCTCCGAGGCGGCCGTGCTCGGCCCAAGCAACTTCTACAACATTCATCCGCAGGTGAGTATCCGGCCCATCGAAACCTTGACCGTCAATGCGGGAATCAACTGGTTCTGGCGGTTGGAAAAGGAGGACGGCGTCTACGGTCCTTCGGGCTTGCCTTTCGCTCTGCCCGGAGCATCTGGCGCGCGTGCCGTCTCCCGCTCCATTTCGGCTTCGGTCAGTTGGGCCTTTCGACCTGGCCAGTCCTTGGCCCTAGACCTGACCCATTCCACCCCGCGCGCTTTTCTGAAGGAAAGCGGTCGTGGCGAGACCCTGCGATTTGTTCAGGTGACCTACGGAACGAACTTCTGAGCGGTCGCTCGCCGGGCTGACTTCGATTCGCACGAAGGTCGGTAGAGTTCCATCGCTGACTTTTGCAATGCCCGATTCGGACCGCGACTTGATGGCGTCTATACTGCATCGCTGACGCGATGAAAGGACGCGATATGGCGCACTCCAGTTCTTCACTGGGACAGGTCTTCTCCCACCGGCTCCGGCGCTGGATTCCCGAGCCCTTTGTCTTTGCCCTCCTTCTGACGGTGCTGGTGGCCGTGCTGGCCCGGTTTGTCATGGAATCGGATTTTGCTCAGGTGACGTCCGACTGGTATCGCGGCTTCTGGATGCTGCTGGAATTCACCATGCAGATGGTGCTGATTCTGGCCACGGGCTTTGCCATCGCGCTGTCGCCGCCGGCGGCTCGTGCTATCGATATGCTGGCCCGATTTGCCCGCACGCCGGCTGCCGTCTATGTGTTGATTCTCGTCGTTGGC
The DNA here is from genome assembly GCA_039414335.1 of Pseudomonadota bacterium. Classification (GTDB taxonomy): domain Bacteria; phylum Pseudomonadota; class Gammaproteobacteria; order Xanthomonadales; family Wenzhouxiangellaceae; genus Wenzhouxiangella. The sequence continues at coordinate 3,643 of JBCDLQ010000109.1, forward strand.
GCCCTGTTCAGTCTGATCAGCTGGGGCTGGATCGTGCTGACGGCTGTCCTGGCGCGTGAGTTGTCCAAGCGCGTCGAGGGCGTGGACTACGCCTACCTCATCGCCTGCGTCTACATCTCCGGCCAGCCCTGGGTCGGTGGTCTGTCCAGTTCCATTCCGCTGGTTCTGAACACGAACGGGAATTTTCTGATCGAAGGCGGCGTGCTGAGCACGACCATCAGTACTGGCGAGACCCTGGGCAGTCGCCTCAACGGCGCCTATCTGCTGGCCTCTTTCCTGACCGTGCCGGCACTGATGTGGGGGTTGCGGCCGCGCGCCGATGGCGTCCAGACGCTAAATGATCTGGTCGACGTCGACCAGCGCGAAACGGCCACCGTGGCCGAGGAAGCAGAGTCCCTGTCGCTGGACGGTCGCAGCTTCTCTGATCGCCTCAACAATGGCTGGTGGCTGCAGGGTCTGGTGGCCCTGGCCGGCCTGTGGATTGTGGTTCGACATTTTGTCGACAACGGTTTCGACCTGAATTTGAACATTATGATCTTTGCCTTCCTCATGGTCGGACTGCTGGTTCATCGCACGCCGATGCGCTACGGCATCGCCATGAAGCGCGCCTGCGCCAATGTCTATGGCCTGGTCTTCCAGTACCCGTTCTATGCCGGGATCATGGGCATCATGATGTTTTCTGGCCTGGGTACGGCCATTTCGCTCTGGCTGGCCGATGGTGCGACGATGACGACACTGCCCTTGATTGCTCAGTTCGCAGGTGCGGCAGTCAACTTTGCGATTCCTTCAGCTGGCGGCGAATGGGCGGTGATCGGTCCTGCACTGACGGAAACCGCTTTAGCGCTTTCAGCGGGTCTTCCACCAGAGGAACAGCAGGCCTTCGTCGCCCGTATCGCGCTGGCTGTGGCCTATGGCGAAACCTCCACCAACTTGCTTCAGCCCTTTTTCCTGCTGACCGTGCTTCCAGTGATGGGCGCGGGTGTAATGGTGCAGGCGCGTGATGTGATGGGCTACCTGCTGCTGCCCTTCGTTATGATCTATCTGACCACGGCGCTGTTGATTGCAGCCTTGCCTTTCTAGCCCGCTGGCGACGGTCAGGCTTGTGAACTGGATCGCTCGACCTGCCTTCTGGGCCGATGTCATTCTCGTCATTCATGCGCTGATCGTTGCCTTCGTGATCGCCGGATTGATGTTGATTCTGTTGGGCGGATGGTGCCAATGGGCGTGGGTCAGAAATTTCTGGTTTCGAGTGATTCATCTGGCAACGATCGTTTTTGTCGTGGTGCAGACCTGGTTGGGTCGCCTGTGTCCGCTGACGATCTGGGAGCGGGAACTCCGCCTCGCTGCGGGTCAGCGGGTTTCCGACCAGAGTTTCATCGAGCACTGGGTGGCCGAGCTCCTCTATTGGAATCTGCCCTGGTGGGTGTTTGTGGCGGCTTACTCAGGCTTCGGCGCCGCCGTCTTTTGGACCTGGTGGCGCTTACCGCCCACTTGGCCGCGTCATTCCCGTTCGGGCGGGCCCTGATTGAGGCGACGATCCAGTCTCTGTTAGGCTCCAATCTGCCTAAAAGGGAGTGGGATCAAATGATTCGTGGGAGATGGGTCGAGAAGGCTGTCGTGATAATAGTTTCGTGCGCGCTCATGGTATCTGCTGCCATGGCCACTGATCCGGTCGGGCCACCGCCGCCCTGCGACTTTCCAGATCTGATGACGGTCTCTCCCGTGCTGATTCTTCCTGGCGCAACGAATCCCGATCCGTCTGATGACCCCATACCCGGCGGCCGCTGGGAATTGATCGCGGTTTTCCTGACGCCCTCCTTACCCGTGGCGATTTCCGGTGAAGCGCGCGGAATTCTGGAGCTGAATGCCAGTTCCGACTTAACCGGGTTGAGTAACAACGCCTTCAATGTGCAAGGCGAAGCCAATCCTGGAGCAACACTGTTTGATGAATCCCTGAACTTTGCTGGACCCTATGCGGCAGCGATGGGAGCGCTTGGCGTCACGGATGAATGCAGTAATCCTCCAGTGGCCAGTTCGATCGCCTATCGAGTCGATACGTCGGGTCCGGAGCCTGCGCTAACGCTTTGGAACAGTCTGGACGCCGAAGCCGGCCCCATCACCATCACGATTGACGCTGAGCTGCTCTACCTGCTGGTTGAGCCGCAGCCTGGGGATCCCGTGTTCGAAGATCGTTTCGAAGGCGCTGACCGCTAGAGTGAGTCGTAGAAGGACAGCAAGGCCTGATTGACGGCCTCGGGTTGTTCGGCGGTGCTCATATGGCCGCTGTCGCTGATCATCACCAGTTGAGATCCCGGAATTTGGCCTTGCATTTGTTCTGACCAGATCGCCGGCGTGGCGCGGTCCTGATCTGCGGTCAGGATGAGTGTGGGCGCCTTGATCTGCTGAATCTGATCCAGTACTCCTGTCCTGGACACGACGCCGTGTACAGCTCGGGTTACGCCGATCCGGTCATTCGCATGCACCACGGCCAGATGACGATCGCGTTCGGCCTGACATTCTGGGGCGGTGATGAAGTGGTCAGAGAACATCAGCGGCATGATCTTCGGCGTGACCTTTTCCAGACCCAGATAGCGAGCTGCCATGTTGAGTAAGGCAAAGCGCGGTCGTTTTCTCAGGGGTTCGGCCTGGGCAGCCGTATTCATCAGCACCAGGGAACGCAGCAGTTCGGGTCGTTTCAAAGCCAGCCGCTGCGCCACCATGCCGCCCATGGAAAATCCAAGTAGGTGCACCGGCTGATCACCGAGATCCTCGATCAAGGCAATCACGTCATCCGCGAGCGTGTCCAGGTCGTAGCCAGCTGGCGTGACCTCGCTATCGCCCTGGCCACGGAAATCCATTCGGACACAGCGAAAGCGATCCTTCAGGACGTCGATCTGGGCATCGAACATGCGGTGCGAGAACAGCAGGCCGTGGAGCATGACCAGCGTTTCTGAACCGTCACCATCTTCGATGATGTTCAGGCTAACTCGATTGATTTCGCGTCTTGGCATGGCGGCTGGATCGATAGGGTTGAAGACGCATCATATCGCTATAGCCGCCGGCGCCAAGGGATGATGGCATCGGGCTCAGCGATTAGGGGCTTCCCTATCCACCTCGGGGTTCTGCTGAAACGCGGGGCAGTAAGCTGAATCAGCCGGCTCGCTTATATGGAAGCGAGCCGGCTTTTAAGGCCGATTGCCTGGCCTATTGCTCGAAGCGATCGCTGAAGATGTCGACGTTGGTCGGGGCACCGCTGATGGTGAGGCGGAGAATATCCACACCACCTTCCTCAATGATCCCAAAGCTGTCGACAAC
>JBCDLQ010000110.1:0-6923 GCA_039414335.1 Pseudomonadota bacterium
CTTGGCGCTCATCGGGTGGTCCGTGCCGTAGCCGCTGACCGTGGTAAAGGCCGTGTTGAACTGGCGCGCCAGCAGTTCGGCGGCTCGTGCATCGAGGCTCTGTGGCGTCTTCGCCTCGGTCATGCTCAGCTCCAGGCCTCGATCAGCGCATCGGAGAAGGCTTCGGCATTGACGTAGCGTCGCGCCGGATCGGTCTGGGTCGCGCGCAGGACGACGGTTTCCAGAGCGGGCGTGATACGCGGATGGCAATCAATCGGTCGACTCAGGAAGAAGGACTCCGGGTTCCGGATCTTCCTTGAGACCGTGTCGTTGGCGTTCTCCATGCGAATGGGCAGCTTCCCTGCCAGTAACTCGAACAGAATGACACCTACGGCGTAGAGATCGGTTCTGAGATCCGTATCCTGAGCCGAGGCCTGCTCCGGTGACAGGTAAATCGGCGTGCCGACGACCAGACCACGCGCCAGATATTCGGCCTGTTTGGCTTTGGCAATACCAAAGTCGGCAATCAGAGCGCGTCCGCCCTTGTTCTCGATGAGAATGTTAGCCGGCTTGAGATCCTGGTGAACAACGCCGCCGTCATGGGCAACGGTCAGGCCGGCCAGCACTTCGGTGACGAGACGAAGAACATGTGCCATCGGCAGCACGCGTCGAGCGGTTACAGGATGGCGTCTCAGCTTGTTCAGGACTGCCGCCAGGTCCATCCCGTCCACTAGCTGCATCACCTGGAAGAAGTAGTCGTCGTCTTCGCCCGAGTCGAAAATGGTGATCAGGTTGGGATGATCCAGGACGGCAATGGTTTCCGCTTCATCGCGGAACTGTTGCTGGGCGATCTTGGTTGTCGCCAGCGCTTTGGGCAGCAGCTTGATCGCCACCTGACGCTTGAGGGTCTTCTGATAGGCAATGAACACCGCCGCCATGGCGCCGCGGCCCAGTTCGCGCACAACAACGTAGTTGCCGAATTCCCGGCCGATGGCGTTGCTGTAGTCGAACGTCTTGATTTTTGACAAGCGTAAGCGCCCCGATACTTGCGTAACCGCTGAACTATAACAAAGAAATGCCGATTCGATCAGGGCGCGATCGGGCCCCTGACGGCATCTTGCAAAGCCCGTAAACTAGCCGCCTCGACGTGCGCAGAATTAGGACGAATCATGGCCATTCGCATTGCTCTGGATTCAGAGATCGGACCATTGGATACGGTGGTTGTTCATACGCCCGGTGTAGAGATGGAAAACATGACGCCGGCCTCGGCCGCGGAAGTGCTCTACGACGACATCCTGAATCTGCCACTGGCCCTGCGCGAACCTCGGCAGCTGACCGGCGTATTGGGGCAGGTGGCTCGCGTGGTCGAATTCCGTAGTTTGCTGTCTGACGTGCTGGAAAAACCACATGTGCGTCGCGCATCGCTCGATGAGCTGTTCAAGCTCTACGACTGCAGTGAGCTCATGGATGAACTGATCAGCTTGAGTTCGCAGGAATTGTCTCGGCAATTGATTGAGGGGACGCCCAAGAAAAGCATCACGCTCGAGAAGTTTCTCAGTCCTTCCCGCTACGCGATTCCACCGCTACCCAATACCTTCTTCACCCGCGATGCCACCATGTGCCTGAACAATCGGGTGATTATCGGCTCGATGGCCTACAAGGCACGCGTCGCCGAGGCCCTCTTGCTCAAGGCCGTATTCAAGTATCACGATGAGATTGATTCACGTGGCTTCTATTTCGACGGTACCGATCAACGCGATACGGAAGTGACGATAGAAGGTGGTGACCTGCTGGTGATTCGCGAGGACCTGGTGGTCATCGGTTACTCCGAGCGGACCTCCGTCGCCGGCATCGATACGCTGATGCGCAGCATCGCCAGCCAGGGCCCGGTGCGTAATTTTGTCGTTGTGGAAATTCCCAAGTCCCGCGCCACGATTCACCTGGACATGATCTTTACGATGATCGATCGCGATCGCTGCGTGGTCTTTCCGCCGCTGATCACCGGGCTGCAGCGATCGCGCGCCTTCCACTGTCGCTTCGATGGTGGCGAGGCGGCAGAAATCCGCGAATACACCAGCGTGCTGAAAGCCCTGTCGGCCCTGGGGCTGGATCTAGAGACCGTGTCTTGCGGTGGCGATGATCAGTTCAATCAGGAGCGCGAGCAGTGGGCGAGCGGCGCCAACTTCTTTGCTTTCGGACCGGGTCAGATCGTGGGCTACGCGCACAACGAACACACGGTGGGTGCGCTGGGGAGGGCGGGATTCAACGTGGCCACGGCTGACGAAGTCCTGTCCGGTGAGCGCGTCATCGCGCCGGATGAGCGCATTGTTGTCACGATCGACGGCGCCGAGCTGTCGCGTGGTGGTGGCGGCTGCCGCTGCATGACGATGCCGCTGGCCCGCCAATCCCTGTCCTGAAACCGGGGCACCAGGGGCCACTTTTTTTCTCAAGGGACTGATGAGGTCAGCGCCTGACCGCTACAATAGGCGGCTTGATCGCCATCGAACGAAATCTCATGGAACAGACTGCACTGAAAGCCCTGCTGGAAGACTTGGAGCGCCGCGTTGCTGCGCTTAGGGGGTACCTTTGACTACGATGGCAAAGTAGAAAAGCTGGAAGAAGTCACCCGGGAGCTCGAGTCGCCCGACGTCTGGAATGACCCTGAACACGCACAGGCACTGGGCAAGGAGCGCTCGGATCTGGATCGCTCCGTGACCGCTCAGACCGCCGTGATCAACGGCGTCAGCGACGCGTCCGAGTTGCTCGAAATGGCCCTGGAAGAGGGAGATGATGAGACGCTGGAGGCGGTCGGCAGCGACCTGCAGCGGATCGAGCGCAAGGTCGGGGATCTCGAGTTCCAGCGCATGTTCTCCGGCGAGATGGACACAAGCCCCTGTTTCATCGATATCCAGGCCGGTTCGGGTGGAACCGAGGCCCAGGACTGGGCGGAAATGCTGCTGCGCATGTACCTGCGCTGGGCCGAATCGCGGGATTGGAAAGCGGAACTGGTCGAGGTTTCCGCCGGAGAAGTCGCCGGCATCAAATCCGCCACCATTCGCATGGAAGGCGACTACGCCTTTGGCTGGTGTCGGACGGAGACTGGCGTCCACCGCCTTGTTCGCAAATCACCCTACGATTCGGGCAATCGCCGGCATACGTCATTTGCCAGCGTGTTCGTGTCGCCGGAAATCGACGACAACATCGAGATCGATGTCGATCCTTCCGATCTGAGAATCGATGTCTACCGCGCTTCTGGCGCCGGTGGGCAGCACGTCAACCGGACCGAGTCGGCGGTGCGCATCACCCACTTGCCCAGCGGGATTGTCGTGCAATGCCAGACCGATCGATCGCAGCACAAGAACAAGGATCGGGCCATGGGTCAGCTGCGCGCCAAGCTCTATGAAATGGAGCTGCAGAAACAGCGAGAGAAAGCCCAGGCCGCCGAGGACGAGAAGGCCGATATCGGCTGGGGCAGTCAGATTCGCAACTACGTGCTCGATCAATCGAGAATCAAGGACCTGCGGACGGGGCTGGAACGCACGGATACGCAGAAGGTGCTCGATGGTGATCTGGATGACTTTGTAGCGGCTTCACTGAAGGCCGGACTGGAATAGAACGCATGAACGAGTCGAATTCGAATACGCAGCCTGAAGTCGAACAGGACGAGAATCGCCTGATCGCAGAGCGTCGTGAAAAGCTGGGCCAGCTGCGCGCGCAGGGTCAGGTCTATCCCAATGATTGGCGCGTCAGCCATCAGGCCAGTGAACTGCTCGAGCGCTTTGCCGACGCCGACACCTGGACCCAGGAGGCGCTGGAAGGGGTCGATGAGACCTTTGCTCTGGCCGGTCGAATCCTGAGCCGCCGGATCATGGGCAAGGCCGCCTTTGTCCACATCCAGGATCGTTCCGGCGACCGATTCCAGCTCTACCTGCGCCGCGATGACCTGCCCGAAGGAGTCTATCAATCCTTCAAGGGTTGGGATATTGGCGATATCGTTGGTGCAGCCGGCGGCGTAATGCGCACCCGCACGGGCGAGCTCAGCCTGCACGCCAGTGACTTGAGACTGTTGGTCAAGTCCTTGCGACCCTTGCCGGAGAAATGGCATGGCTTGAGCGACCAGGAGACACGCTACCGCCAGCGCTACGTGGATCTGATCGTCAATCCGGAAGTGCGTGACACCTTTGTTCGTCGTTTCCAGATCATTCGTGCCATCCGCCAGTTCATGGACGGGCAGGGTTTCCTCGAAGTCGAAACGCCGATGATGCATCACATCCCGGGTGGTGCCACGGCGCGGCCCTTCGTGACTCATCACAACGCGCTCGATCTGGAGCTCTACCTGCGCGTCGCGCCGGAGCTGCATCTGAAGCGCCTGGTGGTAGGCGGGTTGGAGCAGGTTTACGAGATCAACCGTAATTTCCGGAATGAAGGTGTGTCCACGCGACACAACCCGGAATTCACCATGCTCGAGTTCTATTGGGCGCATGCGGACTATCACGACCTGATTCGCCTGACCGAAGAGATGCTCAGAACGGTGGTCGCCACCTTGCCGGGGGTCGAAGAGGGCAAGGTGAACTACCAGGGCGAAGTGCTGGACTTCAGCGGTTCCTATCGCCAGGTCAGCGTCAGCGACGCGGTGCTGGATGCGTTCCCGGAGCTGTCAGCCGCAGATCTGCGCAAGACTGATGTGCTCGCCGACCTGTGCCGCGCCAACGGCTTGCACGTGGAGGCCAGCTGGGGCTGGGGTCGTTTGATGATGGAGCTGTTCGATGCTCGCGTGGAAGCCACGCTGATCCAGCCGACCTTCGTCACGGGCTATCCGATCGAGGTCTCTCCCCTGTCGCGCCGAAATGATGAAGATCCGGAATTGGCCGATCGCTTCGAGATGTTCATCGCGGGCCGGGAAATCGCGAACGGCTTCTCCGAGCTCAACGATCCGGAAGATCAGGCCGAACGCTTTCGCGCCCAGGTTGCTGCTCGAGACGCGGGCGATACGGAAGCCATGCACTTCGATCACGATTACATCCGCGCGCTCGAATATGGCATGCCGCCGGCTGCCGGGCAGGGCGTCGGCATCGACCGACTCGTGATGCTGTTGACCGACTCACCGTCCATTCGCGACGTGCTGCTGTTCCCCTATCTGCGTCCGGAAGCCCATCCTGGCGGCTGATTCGGTCGCCTTGTGTCGCCCCAGCGCTCTCGGTAGACTCTCCAGACCGGTCATTTCGACCGGATAGGCAGTGAATCTGGCGGTCCGGCCACTCCGGGCCCCACCAGCGATTCCGAGGTCCGATGACAATGCAGAGGTCCGCATTTGCAATGGGGGTGCTGCTCTGTCTGTCCGTGACAGGCATCGCTGCCGTGCACGCTGATTCTCCATCGGGTGACCTGCCGGGTATCGGGGAGGGCTGGGAACTTCTGCCCGACATGCCCGAAGCGCGAGCACTGCATGCGGTTGCTGCTGATGGCCAGGGTCGAATCTACAGCTTTGGCGGCACGTCTGATGCGCCTGGGCAGTTGGCAACTCGCTCGGTCTTTCGTTTTGATCCTTCGACACAGACCTGGGAAAGTCTGCCGCTCCTTCCTCAGGCCCTGTCCGGTGCCTTCGCCGTTCATATCGAAGGCAGTATCTATCTGCCGGGGGATGCGAGCCGGGCCGAGACCTTCGTCTTCGATACTCAACTTGAATCGTGGACGATTCTGCCGGCCAACGGCGGCTATTCACCCCGATCGCAATATGGTGCGGTGGCACTGGGTAATCAGCTCTACGTCCTGGGCGGTGTGACGACCGTTGGCGGTTCGGCCAGCACTGAAGTCTGGAGCCTCGATACGGTCACGGGAATCTGGAACGCCCGTCCGGCCATGGAGAGCCCTCGAATCAGCTTCTCGGCCGCGACGGTCGGAAATCAGGTCGTTGTTTCCGGAGGCGTCGGATTTCCAGGCTTTGCTCCAGTCTTGAGCACGGAGATTTTCGATGGTCAGAGCTGGTCGGCTGGTGCTGATGTGCCCGATGGGGGTGGTGCTTTCAGCCGTTGGTCCTACAACGCCGCCGTCAGCGATGGGCAAAGGCTTTGGCTTGCAGGTGGACGTCGTGATTCGGGATGGACCGTATTGGACCATACGGGCTTCTATCGGCCGCAGACCACGACCTGGGAGACCTCGCCCTTACTGCCAAGGCTCAATCAGCCCCGCGTCTATCTCGCTGGAGCGGTCGGTGCGGACGGCTATTTTCACGTGCTCGGTGGTCGCAACGCGAGTGCGACTCAGATTTATCCGACCCACGAACGGTTGTTGATCAATGGCCCGTCCAACTTCGAGGTCGGTGGCGCCGTCATCAATCTGCGAGGTGCGGGTCTGCATGTGACCGAAACCGTGTCTTCCCAGACCCTCTCACTATTGCCGGGTGACCTCAGCTACGCCTTCGAGCTGGGTGACGGCAGTGCCTTCCAGATCGAGGTCACCGGGCAACCAGGTCAGCCCAATCAGGTGTGCGATCTCGAACCGGATTCCGGTCAGGTGCAAGGCACGGATCAACTGACGCTCGACATCATCTGCCTGACTCGCGAATACGCCGTGGGTGGGACGGTGATTGATCTGGAAGGGGCTGGGCTGGTGATCGAAGAACTCGAATCAGGACAGACGGTCACTTTGCAGCCCGGTGAAGCGCAGTACGCCTTCGATCTCGAAGACGGGTCCGACTACCGATTGAGCATCTCAGCGCAGGCGGTGGGTCAGCTCTGTCAGCTGTCCAATGCGCTCGGTCAGGTCAATGGTGGCGTGATCGACAACGCAGATGTGACCTGTTTTCCAGTGGGCATTGAGGTCGCTCCAGTCAATCTCGACCTGGGCCCTGTCGAGCTCGGCGAGGTGAACAGTGGCGTGATTCAGATCAGCAACCCGGGCCTGGTTGATCTGACCTTGCTGTCCCTGGACTCGGTGCCGGCACC
>JBCDLQ010000111.1:0-6918 GCA_039414335.1 Pseudomonadota bacterium
CATTTCGGGCATCGCCGCCTTCATTGCCCTCGATCTGGGCCAATATTTCAGCCTGGAGAGCCTGCGCGCAAACCGAGACCAGTTGCTGGGCTTCGTCGACGCCAATTTCGCAGCCAGCCTGGCGGTCTACATGCTGATCTATATCGCCATGGCGGCGCTCTCAGTTCCTGGCGCGGCGGTCCTGACGCTCGCCGGTGGCGCACTGTTTGGCGTCGTGGCAGGCAGCATTGCGGTCTCCTTCGCGTCCAGCATCGGGGCTACTTTGGTCTTCCTGGCGGCGCGATTCCTGTTTCGCGACAGCATCCAGCAAAAGTTCGGCAAACGTCTGGAGACCATCAATCGCGGCGTGGAGCGCGATGGTGCCTTCTACCTGCTCGCCCTGCGCCTGGTCCCGGTCTTTCCCTTCTGGTTGATCAACCTGCTGATGGCCCTGACCCGTCTCCGGACCTGGACCTTCTACTCGATCAGCCAGTTCGGCATGCTGCCAGCCACCGTGATCTACGTGAATGCCGGCACCCAGCTGGCCCAGATCGACAGCCTCGGTGACGTCCTGTCTCCCGGCCTGATCGGCGCTTTTGTGCTGCTGGGGCTGCTGCCTCTGCTGATGCGCTGGACCCTGAACTGGCTCCAGCGCCGTAAGGTCTACCGCGGTCACAAGCGCCCCAAGCGCTTCGATTACAACCTGATCGTCATCGGCGCTGGCGCCGGCGGGCTGGTGTCGGCCTATATTGCCGCTGCGGTCAAGGCCAAGGTGGTCCTGATCGAGAAGAACGAGATGGGCGGCGACTGCCTCAATACGGGCTGCATACCGTCCAAGGCGCTGTTGAGAACGGCCAAGTTGATGGCAGAAGCCCGCGATTCCGAACGCTACGGCATCAAGCGCATGGACGCGGAGATTGACTTCAAGCAGGTGATGGAGCGAGTTCACGACGTCATCGCGAAGATTGCGCCCCATGATTCGGTCGAGCGCTATACCGATCTTGGCGTCGAGGTGATTCAGGGGCATGCGGATCTGGTCTCGCCCTGGGAAGTCCAGGTGGGTGATCGCCGTCTCAGCGCCCGCTCGATCGTGCTGGCGACCGGTGCCGAACCGCTGGTACCGCCGATCGCCGGCCTGGATCAGACCGACTATCGAACCTCAGACACCCTGTGGTCGATGGAGCGCCTGCCCGAGCGCCTGGTGGTGCTCGGCGGCGGGCCGATTGGCTCGGAACTGGCTCAGGCCTTTGCCCGATTGGGCTCCAAGGTCACGATCGTCGAGATGGCCGAGCGCCTGCTGCCTCGAGAAGATGAGGAAGCCGGCGCCCTCCTGGCCGAAAAATTGACCGCCGATGACGCCACGCTGGCCACCTCCCACAAGGCTCTGAGGGTGGAGGACGGCTCGACCCTGATCTGCGAGCACGATGGTGGAGAGGTGGCATTCGAGTTCGATGACCTGTTGATCGCCCTGGGACGCAAGACCCGGGTTGCGAACTACGGCCTGGAGAAACTCGGCGTTCAGCTGGATGAACGCCAGCGCATCGCCAGCGATGAGTTCCAGCGCACCAATTTTCCGAACATCTATGTCTGCGGTGACGCGGCGGGACCCTATCAGTTCACCCATATCGCCTCCCACCAGGCCTGGTCGGCAGCCGTGAACGCCCTGCTCGCGCCGTTCTGGTCGTTCCGCACCAGCTATCGGGCGATTCCCTGGGTCACCTACACGGATCCTGAAGTAGCCCGTGTTGGACTGAGTGAACAGGAAGCCATCGAACAGGGAATCGATCATCAGGTCACGACCTATGGACTGGATGATCTGGATCGAGCGATTGCCGACAGTGCAGACTATGGCTACGTCAAGGTACTGACCGAGCCTGGCAAGGATAGGATCCTCGGTGCCACCATCGTGGGTGCTCATGCGGGCGAGATGCTGCCGGAATTCGTACTGGCCATGAATCATGGGCTGGGCCTGAACAAGATCATGGGCACGATCCACGTCTATCCAACCTATAGCGAAGGCAACAAGTACGCCGCCGGCGAGTGGAAGAAGGCCAACAAGCCAGAAGCCCTGCTTCGATGGGTTGAACGTTTCTTCAATTGGCGACGACAATGAGGCCATGACCGACAGCAGTGCTACAGGACCGAGAATCGTTGTCCTGACCGGGGGCATCGCCTCCGGCAAGACCTCCGTCTCCAATCGTCTGGCAGCGGCCGGATTCACGATCATCGATACGGACGTGATTGCGCGTGATGTGGTGCAGCCGGGCAGCCGCGGTTTGGCGAAGATCGTCGAAGTCTTTGGCGATGACATCCTGCAGATCAACGGCGCCCTCGATCGTCGCGCCATGCGGAATCGGATTTTTGCATCCACCAGCGCAAGACAGCGCCTAGAAGCGATCACTCATCCGCTGATCGATGAGGAGGTCTGGGAGCAGATTGCGGCTGCATCCGATCGGGCCGTCGTCATTCTGGTTGTTCCACTTCTGGTGGAAAGCGGTTTATTCGGAGATGCAGACGAAGTCATCGTGATCGATGTACCTGCAGCGGCACAGATTGCCCGCTTGCAGTCACGAGACGGGATGGATCTGGAAGGTGCCGAGCGTATTCTGGCGGCGCAGGCCAGCCGCGAGCAGCGGCTCGCACGGGCCGATCACGTGATCGACAACAGCGGTTCTTTGGTGAGGTTGGAGAAGCAGATCGACGCCCATATCGAGCGTCTCAAGGCCTTCTAGATGCTCATCAGGTGATGACCATCACCGGACTCTGGGCGTGACGCATCACCTTGTCGCTGACGCTTCCCAGCATCAGTGACTGCATTCGGGACAGGCCACGGCGACCGATGATCACCAGCATGGCGTGATCGTCTTCCGTGTATCGGATGATCTCTTCGGCCGGATCGCCCATGGAAGTCTCTTCTTCCACAACCACCCCTTCCGTATCGCCCAGCCCCTCCCGAGTCTGATCGAAGGAACGCTGGGCAGCGACCTGTGCTGTCTGATCAATATCGGCGCGCGACATGCCGGCCATACCGATCACTTCCACGGATGCAGCCGGAAAGACATAGAACAAACGGACACCGATTGACAGGGGCCGAGCCAGCTCCAGCGCGAACCTGGCGGCGCGAATGGCGTTGTCGGAACCGTCAACGGGGACGAGAATGTCCTTGAAATGTTCGGTCATGGTGCTTCTCCCGGCACATCAGCCAATGATCCATGGTCTCATTCTAGGCAATCCGAGAGACTCGGTAATTGATCGAAACCAAATCAATCGGCTTGAATCAGAGCAAGCAAGCCGTCTTCATCAAGAATTTCCACGCCCAGGCTTTCCGCTTTCTTGTACTTCGAACCGGGTGAACCGCCCGAAATCAGGGCGCTGGTGTTCTTTGACACGCTGGAGCTGACCTTGGCACCAAGTGCTTCCAAGGCCTTCTTGGCCTGCGATCGGGGCATACTGTCCAGTGTCCCCGTCAGAACGAAAGTCTGGCCCGACAAGGGTAAGGCGCCCGTGTCGACGATCACTTCTTCTTCGTAGGTCACGCCGGCTTCCAGTAGCGCCCGGATGATCTCCCGATTGTGTTCCTCGTCGAAGAAAGCGTGAACATGTTGAGCGACGATCGGCCCAACATCCGGCACCGTGACCAGCTCATCGGTCTCGGCGTCGGCCAGTCGCTCGAGGGTTCCGAAATGTCGCGCAAGCTGCGTCGCCGTGACTTCACCAACCTCACGAATGCCCAGGGCAAACAGCAAACGCCCCAGGGACACGCTCTTGCTGCGCTCCAGGGCGTCAAGCAGATTCTGGGCCGATTTTTCGGCCATCCGGTCCAGTCCACTCAAGGTGTCCAGCTCCAGCGTGAACAGGTCGGCGGGACTGTGGACCAGATTGGCCTCGACGAGCTGATCGATCAGCTTGCTGCCCAGGCCGTCGATATCCATGGCCGTACGGCTGGCGAAGTGCTCCAGCGCCCGCTTGCGCTGCGCAGCACAGACCAGACCGCCCGTACAACGTGCAACCGCTTCACCTTCAACCTGCTCTACCGCCGAATCACAAACCGGGCAGCGGGTCGGCATCTGCCATTCGGGCGGATTGCCCTGGCGGAACTCGGGCACCGATCGGACCACTTCAGGAATGACGTCACCGGCTCTTCGCACGATGACCCGATCACCCGGACGAACATCCTTGCGTCGGATCTCGTCGATATTGTGCAGCGTCGCATTGGTCACCGTGACACCACCCACGAACACCGGCTCAAGCCGGGCAACGGGCGTCAATGCCCCGGTTCGACCAACCTGGACATCGATATCGATCAGCGTTGTACTCTCTTCCTGAGCAGGGAATTTATGGGCCAGTGCCCAGCGCGGGGCGCGACTGACGAAGCCCAGTTCGCGCTGCTGTTCCAGATCGTTGACCTTGTAGACAACGCCGTCAATGTCATAGTCCAGCTCGGCCCTGAGCTCACCGACGCGCTCGTGATAGTCGAGCAGGCCCTGCAGCCCTTTGACTGGCTGTACCTCCGGGCTGATCGGAAGCCCCAGCAACTTCAAATGCTCGAGGATGTCGGTCTGCGTTGCGGGCAAACCCTCTTCCGTTGCTGCGCCGTAGCAGTAGAAGCGCAAGGGGCGTTGCGCCGTGATCCGGGAGTCCAGCTGGCGCAGGCTGCCCGCCGAAGCGTTGCGAGGATTGACAAACTGTTTCTCACCGGCCTCGCCAAGACGACGATTCAAGGCATCGAATCCTGACCGGGACATGAAGACTTCGCCGCGTACCTCCAGTGTGTCGGGGACCTGTTCTCCTCGCAGTTTCAGGGGGATCGCCTGAATCGTCCGGACGTTATCGGTCACGTCCTCGCCCTGCTGCCCATCACCGCGTGTTGCCGCAAGGACCAGTTCGCCCTGTTCATAGCGAAGGGCGATGGCCAGACCATCCAGCTTGGGTTCGGCTACGTAGGCGACTTCTTCCAGATCCAGGCGGTCGCGAATGCGCTCATCGAAAGCGGCAACTTCTTCTTCGGAAAACGCGTTGCCCAGGGACAGCATGGGCACCTGATGCTGCACCGTCCGGAAGCCCTTCGACGGCTCTGCTCCGACGCGCTGGGTCGGTGAATCAAGGGTGATGAGTTCGGGATGTTCTGCTTCTATGGCCTGCAGTTGGCGAAGCAGCCGATCGTATTCGGCGTCGCTGATGAGCGGATCGTCGAGGACATAGTAGCGGTGGTTGTGCTCATTGATCTGATCGCGCAGCTGGGCGATCTGCTTGACGACGGCTTCAGTCATCGAAAGGGATCAGCGAGACGCACCCAGACCGTGGCGCCGGTCATATTCGCGCATGGCCTCGCGGAGTTGCGCGATTCGCTGGCGCGTGACCAGGCAGCGCGCATCATCGAGCACTTCGGCCTCGAGCAGCTCACCCATGCGACGCGCAGTCGCAAACATCGCGTCCCAGGCGTCCAGGGCACTGACCGGCGCCGGCAGCGTCAGGAAGAAGGTCACGCCGGAGGTGTCGAAGATGTTCCAGTTCGATGGATCGAAATTGCCAGGGGCCGTCAGATTGGCCATGCTGAAGACAGGCTCTGTCGCACCTTCGTGCAGCCGGTGGAAGATATTCATCTCACCGAATTCCATGCCCGCATTGATCGCTGCGTCGAGCAGCTCAGAACCGTTGATTCGACGCCCGGCCCGACGCTGAACGTAGAGCGTAATGATCTTGTCCGGCGGTGCTTCGCGCTGTCCTCGGGCTTTTGCGCCCGCTTCCGAATCGTCTTCCGGCTCGAGCTCATCGTCCAGGTTCTTACCGATCATCCGGGCCGACACCAAACCTGCAGCCAGATTGGCGGGCGAAGAAGGGAGTTCGCTACGAGACTTCAGCTCCGGTTCACTGCGTCGAGTATCGATGGGCTCTTCGGACTTGCCGAGCGAGGGTTCACGACGGCCGGAGAGCCATCGCTGGTGATTGCGCTTCGTTTCACCGACAGGCTTGTGGAACAGCACGATAGCGGCCAATACGACCAGGCCGATCAGCAGCAGAACGATACGCAGATTGTCCACTAGTGCGGCAACTCCCGAATGCAGCTCGAAATCAGCATCAAGCCTCAGCCAGAGCCACGGCCTTGTCAAGGTCCACGGAGACCAGGCGCGAAACGCCGGACTCGCGCATGGTGACACCCAGCATCTGATGCGCAACCTCCATCGTCACCTTGTTGTGGGTCACGATGAGGAACTGCACCTGCTCGGACATTTCCTTGACCATTTCTGAGAATCGGCCGACGTTGGCGTCATCCAGCGGTGCATCGACCTCATCGAGCAGACAGAAAGGCGCCGGATTGAGGTTGAAGATCGAGAACACGAAGGCAACAGCTGTCAGCGCCTTCTCACCACCGGACATGAGATGGATGCGGGCGATGCGCTTGCCGGGCGGCCGTGCCATGATCGCCACGCCAGCCGACAGCCAGTCATCTCCAACCATCTCCAGGTGGCCATGGCCGCCACCAAACAGGCGCGGGAACAGCACTTCCATGTTCTTGTTGATCTGTTCGAAGGTTTCACGGAATCGCGTTCGCGAGTCGCGGTCGATCTTGGCAATGGCCGTCTCGAGCGTCGCCAGTGCTTCTTCCAGATCTTCGTGCTGCTTATCCAGGTACTCCTTGCGCTCGGCCTCGACCGCCGCCTCTTCAATCGCGGCAAGGTTCACTGGCTCGAGTTTGCGGATCTTGGCTTCCAGCCGCTCCAGTTCCTGCTGATACTTCTGAGCTTCGGCGCCTTTAGGCAGGTCTTCGAGCAAGGCGGAAAGATTTTCCTCCAGCGCCTCGATCCGTTCTTCAAGGTTCTGGCCCTTCAGGCGCGTTTCATTGAGGGCAAGCTGTCGTTCCGACTGTTCCATTCGAATACCGTCGGCTTCGCCAGAGGCGGTCTGGAGCCACGCGCGGAGGGGCGGGGTGGGGGGGAG
>JBCDLQ010000112.1:0-6888 GCA_039414335.1 Pseudomonadota bacterium
TCAACGTCTCGACGGCGCTCACCCAGGCCGGTGACACGCTGGGTGCGGCCTGATAGATGGCCAGCGTGCGGTTGGCGTAGTCCAGGGCCACGTCGAATTCACCGCGCTCGCGATAGAGCAAGGCCAGCGCTTCCTGGGACTTGCCGCTGCGAGGATGATCAGGGCCCCAACCGGCCTCTGCGACGGCAAGACCCTGCAATGCATAGCCCTCGGCTTCCTCCAGCTGCCCGTCCAGCGTCAGCATGCGAGACAGATTGGTGAGACCGGTCGCGGTCTGGGGATGACCATCGCCGAGTGTTGCCAAGCGAATTTCAACGGAACGACGCTGTGTCTCGATGGCCTCTTGAGGCCGACCAAGACCGTGTAGCAACAAGGATTGATTGTTGAGGATGATCGCAAAATTCGGGTGCAGCTCACCGGTTGCTTCCCGCTGCACGACGAGCGCTTCATCAAAGGCCTGGACCGCACCCTCGCCGTCGCCGTTGCTTTCCTTGGCCGTAGCCAGATTCCCCCACAGGGTCGCCAGCGTATCAAGCGGTAGCTCTGCATCAGGTACCAGTGCCAGCGCTCGCTCACCCACCTCAATGGCAAAGTCATAACGACCCCCATCATTAGCCATTCCGGACCAGTTCGTCATGATCGTCGCCTTGAGGGTGATGGCCTGCAAGCTGCGGTCTCGGTCCAGCCATTCAAGCGCACGACCAAAGTGCGCATCGCCCTGATCGAAGTCGCTTTCCCACCAGGAGACGATACCCAGGCCGTCTTCAACTTCGGCCATCCCGATCGGATCGTCCAGTGGTGTTCTCAGATCTCGTGCCAGCTCCAACTGCTGCCGGGCCAGGGGTATCTCGCCCAGGCTCTGCAGGACATAGCCGATCTGATAGCGCATGTCTGATTCCAGCTCCGGCTGACCGGCAAAGCGCTCGCCCATCTCCGGCAAGATCTGCTTGATGGCCCCGGCCAGGCTCGCCGATTCAGCGTTCTCGTAGGGGTCGGCGCGATTGATCATCTCGATCAGGAACTGGCGGGCCGATTCCGCCTGGTCGCGCTGGCGTTGGGCTTCGTTGGACTGGAAGATCACCGCCACCAGGGCGGACGACAGGAGCACGAAGGCCAAGGCGGTAGCAGCGACACCCGTCCGGTGCCGACTGACGAATTTACCGATGCGATAGAGCTTTGAGGCACCCCGCGCGCGCACCGGTTGACCCGCAAGATGCCGCTCGATGTCCTCCCGGAACGCCGTAACGGAACTGAATCGCTCTTCGGGTTCGCGACGCATCGCGGTCATGACGATGCGATCGAGATCGCCGCGCAATCGGGTCTTCAAGCGGGCTGGATCATCAATGCCGGCGGGCAGCGCTTCACGCCCGCGCAGGACCGCCAGGCTGGGGTCGGCTGGAATCGTCCCCAGCACGACGCGCTCGGCTTCGGCCGGACTCAGAGCGGAGATCTGATAAGGGCGCTGACCGGTCAGCAGCTCATAGAGCATCACGCCCAGGGAATACAAATCGCTGGCCATGCCGATGGGCTCGCCGATCAGCTGCTCGGGACTCGCGTACTCAGGCGTGAGCGGCCGCTGCTCCATGCGCGTCTCGGGCAGCTCGAGGTCCATGGTTTCCGGTTGCAGCACCTTGGCGATGCCGAAATCAATGAGTTTCGGGTCACCGGCATCGCTGACGAGCACGTTACCTGGCTTAATGTCCCGATGCACAATTCCTCGCCGATGGGCGAATGCAAGCGCTTCGCACACCTTGATGAACAGCTTCAGCCGCGCACCCAGACCCAGCCGCTCGCGCTCGCAGTAGCGAGTAATGGGCAGACCTTCGACCAGTTCCATGGTGACGAAGGGCGTGCCGTCCTCAGCGGTGCCGCCATCGATGATGCGCGCAATGTTGGGATGTTCCAGGGCCGCCAGAATCTGCCGCTCCGTATCGAAGCGGACGCGCGCCGAGTCATCCATATGGAAGGCCCGAAACAGTTTGATGGCCACATCGTGCTGATAGGCACCATCGACTCGACGGGCGCGGTAAACGGTACTCATTCCGCCTGAAGCCAGCTCACTGACCAACTCGTAAGCACCGAGTCGTTCACCGACCCGGTTCTGCTCTATCATCGAGTGGGGGCTGGACTCGAGAAAGCCGTCGCTGGCCCGATCGGCAGCGAGCAGCTTCATCACTCGATCGAACAGGGGCTGGTTATCGCGACACTGTTCCTGTAACCATGCTTCGCGATGTTCGGGGGGCTGATCGAAGCTCTCGCCAAACAGCGCCATGGCCTGAAGGTCGTTCGGATCAGTGGCCTGGGTCGGCTGGTCGTCAGCGGAACTCATTGATGATCAGTCGTTTCGAGAATCGCCCAGCTGCAGATAGAGCCACGCCTTGGCCGTGCGCCAGTGGCGCTTCGCCGTAGAGGTCGAGATATCCATGGCCGCTGCCGTCTCTTCAATGGTCAGACCGCCGAAGTAGCGCATTTCAACCACGCGCGCCTGTTCCGGGTGCAGCGCCTCCAGCTTCCTCAGAGCATCGTCCAGCGACATCAGGTCGATGGCCTCGGTCTGGCCCGTTGCTGTTCCGAACATCAGGCTGGGGGGCACATCGTTATTGCGCTTGCCGGCCTGCTTGCGACGACCGGAGTCGATCAGGATCTGGCGCATCATGCGGGCAGCAACAGCAATGAAGTGAACGCGATCATTCACCTTGATTTTGTCCACGCCGAGCATCTTCAGGTAGGCCTCATTGACCAGGGCGGTGGGCTGCAGCGTGTGGTCGGCGCGTTCGCGCGCCAGCTGCGCCCGGGCAACCCGCTTGAGTTCCGTGTACACGGACTCGATCACCTGATCACGTGCACCCGTCTCGCCCTTCGACCAGCGTTTCAGGATGCGGGTGACATTGGTGGCCGCTTCAGGCATGTGGTGTCGGATTCCCGAGATTGGGGCAGGAGTCCGAGTCTAGTGCGAAAAAGCTGCTCCCGGCAAGCGGACGACTACAGATTGTCAGCGTATCGAAGACGGCGACATCGACTAAGGAACGGTCTTCAGGGTGAGTTCGCCCTGACGCTGGGTCAGTTCGAGCTCGCGCAGGAAACTCATCCCCAGGAGCACCGTATCGTGGCGGCCAGGATTGATGGCCGCGCGAACATCGCGCTTTATGATATCGCCCAGCCGGACTTCCTCGAGGCGAGTCAAATAACCCTGAACGGGTCCGGCGGCAGTTTGCAGACCAATCACGGATTCGCGCACCAGTCCCAGTTCATCGGCCAGCGCTTCGGGTACGGAGACCAGGGTGGCGCCCGTATCGACGAGGAAGGTGACCTCCTCTCCATTGATGCCACCAGTAGCAACGAAATGACCCTGACGATCGGCCCGCAGCAATACCTGGACCTGCTCACCCACGACCTGGCTGTTGACCACCCGATTCGGATTGGCGCGCTGCTCCAGCTGACCGGAGAAGAACCAGGTCAGGATGCCGAGCATGCCCAGCGCGGCCACGAGCAACATGCCGAAGCCGGTCTGTCGAGTCGGTTCACTCACAGCAGCTGCCGACGCAAGTCCTCGAGCTGGGCGGCCAGATAGCGGGTGAAGCGAGCAGCATCTGCACCGTCGATCACCCGGTGATCGTAGGACAAGGAAAGGGGCAACATGAGCCGCGGCTGGAAAGCTTCACCATCCCAGACCGGCTTCGTGACCGAGCGCGATACGCCAAGAATGGCGAGCTCCGGCGCATTGATGATCGGGGTGAAGGCCGTGCCGCCGATGCCGCCGAGGCTGGAGATTGAGAAGCAGCCACCGCGCATCTCCTCGCCCTTGAGCTTGCCCTCACGCGCCCGGCCGGATAGATCGGTCAATTCCTGAGACAGGTCGATCAGACCCTTCTGATCGCAATCGCGCAGGACCGGCACGACCAGACCATTGGGCGTATCCACCGCCACGCCGACGTGGAAGTACTGCTTGCGGATCAGGGACTGGCCATCGCTGGACAGGGACGCATTGAAATGGGGAAAAGCTTTGAGGCCTGCAACCACCGCCTTGATCAGGAACACCACGGGCGTCAGCTTCGTTCCTGCGTTCTGAGCCTCGCCCTGAGCGGCCTTGCGGAAGGTCTCCATCTCGGTGATGTCGGCCTCATCGAACTGGGTGACGTGGGGAATCGTGACCCAGTTGCGATGCAGGTTCGGACCAGAGATTCGCTTGATCCTGGACAGGGGCTCTTCTTCGATCGGACCGAACTTGGAGAAGTCCACGCTGGGCAAAGCCGCCACGTCGAGGCCAGAACCAGAGACGGCGTTGGCGGCGGGGGCGACAGTTCCGCTCATGCGGCCTTTTACGTGGGCTTTCAGATCGTCTTCGCTGATGCGTCCCTTGCGGCCAGAACCCTGGACACCATCGAGCACGACGCCGAGTTCGCGCGCCAGTCGGCGCACGGACGGAGACGCCAGCGGCAGCGACGCAGGATCGGCGCCCATCTCTTCGAAAGGAACTGGCGGTGGCGCCGGATCGCCGGAGTAGGTCTGGGGTGTTTCAACTGCCGCTGCCGGTGCAGCGGGACTGCTGGGGGGCTGACGTCGTCCCGTGTCAATCGCCGGGAAATCGCCTGAAGGTGACTCAGCCGGAGCCTCATCTTCTGCCACTACTGCATCAGGCTCCTCAGGAGCGGATGACTCCGCGGCTTCAGCACCCGCCTCGACCTGGACCAGCGCGATCAGATCGCCCTCGCCTACTTCGTCGCCTTCCTTGACCTTGAGCTCGATCAGCGTGCCGCCAACCGACGCGGGCACTTCCATGGTCGCCTTGTCCGATTCCAGCGTGACCAGGGACTGTTCCGCCTCGATCGTGTCGCCAGGCGCGACCAGCAGCTCGATGACCGGCACCTTGTCGAAATCACCGATGTCGGGTACTCGAATTTCGTCAACCGTACTCATGTCATTTCAGGTCTCGTGTTGTGGAACCTTGTGCTCAGACCGACAAGGGAAGCGGCTTGTCGGGATCGATGTCGAGGCTGGCTCGCGCTCGGCTCAGTTCATCGTCGCCAAATTGCCCTTCCCGATGCAAGCCCACCAGCGCTGTATAGGCGATGTAGTTGCGATCGACCTCGAAGAAGCGACGCAGATTCTCGCGCGTATCCGACCGTCCGAAGCCATCCGTTCCCAGCACAAGGTAGTTGGGCTGCGGGATGTACTCGCGGACCTGATCCGCATAGCCGCGAATGTAGTCGGTCGCGGCGACCACGGGCCCCTTCCGGCCGTCGAGCTGACGGGTGATCCAGGGCTGCGTCGGACACTGATCCGGATTGAGCAGATTCTCGCGCGAGACCGTCTGGCCGTCGCGACGCAGCTCGTTGAAGCTCGTCGCCGACCAGATGTCCGAGGCCACGCCAAACTGTTCTGCCAGAATGTCAGCCGCGGCAATCACTTCACGAAGGATCGAGCCGGAGCCCATCAACTGAACCGTACGATCAGATTTGATTTCAGCCGAACGGAACAGATACAGACCGCGGCGAATACCTTCCTCGCAGCCTTCCGGCATTTCGGGATGAGCGTAGTTTTCGTTCAGTACCGTGATGTAGTAGTAAACGTCCTCTTCATCGGTATACATCCGCTTGAGGCCGTCCTGAATGATCACGGCCAGCTCGTAGGCGAAGGTCGGATCGTAGCTCACGCAGTTTGGGATGGTGCCGGCCAGCACGTGGCTGTGACCGTCTTCGTGCTGCAGGCCTTCGCCGTTCAACGTCGTCCGTCCCGAGGTGCCGCCGATCAGGAATCCGCGGGCGCGCATGTCGCCAGCGGCCCAGGCCAGGTCGCCAACGCGCTGGAATCCGAACATGGAGTAGAAGGTGTAGAAGGGGATCATCGGCAGCCCGTTCGAGGCGTAGCTGGTCGCCGCCGCAATCCACGAGCTCATGGAACCGGCTTCCGTGATGCCTTCCTGCAGCACCTGACCCTGCTGGCTTTCCTTGTAGTACATCAGCTGGTCGGAATCGACCGGCTCATAGAGCTGGCCGAAGGGCGCGTAAATGCCGATCTGGCGGAACAGACCCTCCATGCCGAAGGTTCTGGCCTCATCACAGATGATGGGCACGATGTGTTGCTTCAGATGCTGGTCACGCAGCAGCACGGCGAGGCAGCGGACGAAGGCCATGGTGGTGGAGATCTCGCGATCGCCTGAACCCTTGGTGACCGCATCGAAGGCCGACAGCTCGGGCACGGTCATGGCCGTGGACTCGACGCGGCGCTGCGGCAGGTAGCCGCCGAGCGCTTCGCGCTTCGACTTCAGGTACTGGACTTCTTCCGAGTCCTCGCCCGGGTGGTAGTACGGCACCTCGTCGAGCTGCTCATCCTTGACGGGCACCTTGAAGCGGTCGCGGAAGTAGCGAACACCGTCCTCATCGAGCTTCTTCTGCTGATGAGAAATGTTCTGCCCTTCGCCGGAAGCACCCAGACCATAGCCCTTGATCGTCTTGGCCAGAATCACCGTCGGTTGGCCTTCGTGGTGCGTGGCCGAGTGGTAGGCCGCATAGATCTTGTGCGGGTCATGGCCGCCGCGGTTCAGGCGCCAGATTTCCTCATCGGACAAGTCGGCCACCAAATACATGAGCTCGTCATAGGCCCCGAAGAAGTGCTCTCGCACGTAGGCCCCGTCATTGGCCTTGTACTTCTGATAGTCACCGTCCAGGGCTTCTTCCATGCGTCGGCGCAGCAGGCCTTTCGTATCGCGGGCCAACAGCGGATCCCAGTAGGAGCCCCACACCACCTTGATCACGTTCCAGCCGGCGCCGCGGAATACGCCTTCGAGCTCCTGGATGATCTTGCCGTTGCCGCGCTCGGGGCCGTCCAGGCGCTGCAAATTGCAGTTGAACACGAACACGAGGTTATCGAGCTTTTCGCGCCCGGCCA
>JBCDLQ010000113.1:0-6866 GCA_039414335.1 Pseudomonadota bacterium
CCGCGGGCGAATTCTCTCCTACACCTGCTCCGGATGTCACGGAATCGCCTATCAGACCAACGTCTACCCGACCTACTCGGTACCGCGTGTTGCCGGGCAATCCGAGGGCTACATCGTTTCTTCCCTGAAAGCCTATCGCTCAGGCGAGCGCAAGCATGCCACCATGCAGGCGCAGGCCAACACCCTGTCGGATCAGGACATCGCTGACATCGCCGCCTACTTCGTTAGCCTGGCTGAGGGAGATTCAGAGTGAACCGTTCGATCGCACTCGGCGTTGCTGCCGCACTGATGCTAGCGTCAACGTCAGCCATCGCCTCAGGAAACCCCAGTAGAGGTCAGGAATTGTCGTCACAGGTCTGCGCCGCCTGTCACGGCGTCAACGGCGACGAGGCTATCTCGCCGGACTATCCGATCCTCGCGGGTCAGCACCGGGACTATCTCGTTGTCGCCCTCCAGGCCTATCGATCCGGTGATCGCGATAACGCCGTCATGAGCACCTTTGCCCAGAATCTCAGCGATCAGGACATCGAAGACCTGGCCGCCTGGTTCTCTCGTCAGGAAGGTCTGGGCGAGCTGAAGTTCGACTGATCGGTCGATTACACGGTTGTCTGCCCATCGGCAGACAACCAGGGGCCGCAAGCCGCGGCCAAATTCCAATCAGTAGTAAGGATTTGTTCCGGTCTCGTGATCGGTGGCGTCCGTCACGCTGCGGATTTCGGGAATTTCCTGCTTCATAGTGGTTTCGATACCCTGCTTCAGGGTAACGTCCACCATGCCGCAACCGTGGCAACCCCCGCCAAACTGGAGCACGACATCACCCTGCTCCGTCACATCCACCAGCCCAACGGACCCCCCGTGCGACGCGACCATCGGATTGATGCGCGCTTCCAGCACCCACTCGACGCGCTCGCGAATCGGCGCTGACGCAGCGGGTCGCTGACCCTTCAGGCCCGGTGCGCGAATCGACAGCTCTCCGCCCATGGCATTGGACTCAAAGTCGATCATAGCGCCATCCAGAGTCGCGCTGCTGGCCGCATCCACAAACAGGATGAAGCGCTGACAGTCGACCTGAGCATCGTCGGCCTGGTGCTGATCGGGTGCGCAAAAGGTCAGCTCCACGTCCGCCGAGGGAGTGCCAGCATTGATCGTGCGCAAGCGAAGTTGCGTGCCCTCAGGCTGCTGTTGAAGCAGCTTGCCAAAATAGTCGCGCGCGGCAGGTGTGATGGTCAGCATGGTTGATTCAGTAAAACAAGGGAAGTTTATGTGCCGTCTTCGGGTGCGCCTTTCAAGCGATCCATCATCCAGGGCAGGGAACGATCCAGTCGCCAGTCGATCCCCGAGTGGGTGCCGTCGAACTCCTGGTATTCATGTTCCACCCCCCAGTGCGCCAGTCGATCAGCAAATTCACGAGTCCCGTACTGAATGAAATACTGGTCTCGACGTCCCACGTCGATCCAGAGGCCGTTCAGGGCATTCAGCAGGGCATGATCCTTCTCGACCCGTCGCAGCGGATCGTAGGCCAGCCAGCGCTGCCAGACGTCCTGATCGATGCGGCAGGTTCGAAGATCAAAGGGCAACTCCAGTCCCAACGGCAGATCGGCTCTGGGGGAATAGCTTGCCGCCAGGCACAGCACCATCAGCGCATGGAAGTCCGGACCGCCCGGCTTCTTCGCTTTCCAGAAGGAAAGGACGAAGGCTTCCATGTCGCCATCGAAGCGGGCCAGCACGCCGGCTGTGGGCGCGAAATCGCGCAGATAGACGCGATCGAAACCACAATCGCCCGCGTGACTGGCCACCACCGAGAAATGGCCGGGATGGGACATGGCCAGATGCAGCGCACCGAAGCCGCCAGAGGACTTTCCGAAGATGCCGCGGTGCTCCGGACCCGCCAGGGTCCGATAGCGCTGATCGACGGAGGGGATCAGCTCCCCGATCAGGTAATCGGCGTAAGCGCCGATCGCCGGGCTGTTGACGTACTGATTACCGCCCAGGCTGGTGTAACAGTCAGGGAAAACCACGATGGCCGGAGCCATCTGCTCCGATGCAATAAGACGGTCAAGCCTCGCCGGGAGATTCTCGCCCTGATTGCGCCAGCCGACCTGGGCCGGGCCGGCGCTCGTGTAGGCAGCCAGGCACCAGAGCACCGGATAGCGTCGCTGGGGGTCATCGTCATAGCCGTGCGGCAGATAGACCGGATGCGATCGCGATGAGGGATCGTCGAGAGCATTGCCCTGAAGCACGTTGGAATCATGATACATCCAGACCAGTTGCCCTTGTTGGCTGGTCGGTATGGGTCGCAGTCGCATGGAGATGGATTACCCCAGGATCATCCCGCCAGCGGAATGACCTTGCGCGTCTTCGGCGGCACGCGGCCCAATTCTGGCACCAGCTCCAGCAGCGTTTCGCGCAAGCCGACGCTGTCATACTGACGAACGGCCTGCTCAGCCTGGCTGATCCGATCGATCATCCAGTTCAGATCCACCTCGGGCGATCGCGTCAGGAAGATCTTCTCGTGCGCCGTCTTGGCGTAGTCCTCGTGAGCATGGAACAACTCCTCGAAGAGCTTTTCACCCGGACGCAGTCCCGTGTAGACGATTTCGATATCGCGCCCTGGTTCCTTGCCCGCCAGCCGGATCAATTGCTCGGCGAGATAGCTGATGCGAACGGGCTCCCCCATGTCGAGCACAAATACCTCACCACCCTCTCCCAGCACGCCGGCCTGCAGGATCAGCTGCCCTGCCTCCGCAATGGTCATGAAGTAGCGGGTGATTTCCGGGTGGGTGACGGTGACCGGGCCACCGCGACGAATCTGTTCATTGAACAGGGGAACAACCGACCCCGTGGAATTGAGCACGTTGCCGAATCGCACGGTGATGAACCGTGTTGCCGAGACGTGGTTGAGGTGCTGGCAGTACAGCTCGGCGACGCGCTTGGTCGCACCCATCACATTGGTCGGATTGACCGCCTTGTCCGTCGAGATCAGCACGAAGGTCTCGACGCCGTATTCGCTCGAAGCATCGGCGACTCGACGCGTACCGATCACATTGTTTCGGAACGCCTCGCGAACCTGGTTTTGCAACATCGGCAGATGCTTGTAAGCCGCCGCATGAAACACGACCTGCGGCCGCGACCGCTCCATCACGCAGGTGATGGTGGCTGAATCGCAGACATCGCCAAGAATCGTTTCCACGGCCAGGTCGCGAAATTCATTGCGCAGTTGATAGTCGACGCGGTAGAGGTTGTATTCGCTGTTGTCCAGGACAACGAGCCCCGATGGGTTCAATCGCGCGATCTGACGGCACAACTCGGCCCCGATCGAACCACCGCCTCCCGTAACCAGAACGCGCTTGCCAGCCAGGCCCGACCGAATCAGATTCCAGTCCAGTGAAACCGGATCACGTCCGAGCAAGTCATCGATGGCGACCGGTTTGAGGTCGTCGAAGCGAGTAAAGCTGTTGCCCAGCTCCTTGAGCGTGGGCAGCGTCTTGAATTCCACCTCGGCCCGCTCGCAGATCTCGACCACACGCTGCATCTCTGCATTGGTGGCCGAGGGAATCGCGATCACGACCAGATCGATGGCCGCCTCGCGCACGACGCGCGGCAGCCGGTCGATGGCACCCAGTACGGGAACGCCCTCGATTTCAGTGCTGCGCAGACGTCGACTGTCGTCGAGAAAACCGACCACGTCGAAATCGCCGCGACGACGCAACTCGGGCAGGAGCAGTCGTCCCGAACGCCCTGCGCCCAAGATCAGCGTACGCTGAGTGATTCGGCGCCGATGGACCTCGAGGCGCATGTCCTTGAACACCCTGTAGGTAATTCGAGGCACGCCCAGCAGGACCAGCAACAGAATGGGGAATGACCAGACCATCACGACGATCAGTTCAACCGGTGCGTCGAGCAGCAGCAGCACTGCGGCACCGGCCACGGCGCCAAGCAGAGCCGCACGCAGCAGATTGGCCAAATCCGGCAGGCTCGCAAAGCGCCAGACACCACGGTAGAGACCCGCACGCCACTGGAGGAACCCTTGAACGAGGAGGACCAGCGTGATTTCCAGGGCCAACTGCGGCCACCCGATGGCGCTCTCGCCCAACAGCCAAAGCGTTCCAAGCCTGGCCGTGCACCAGGCAGTCACGATCATGATCAGATCGTGGATAACCACCAGCGCCCGCAGGTTCAGAATGGCAGGACGTCGTCCCAGTCGATCAGCCATGCGATTGATGTGTCTCCGTTGTCCAGGCGGACTGAATCCGCCACCAACTGACCACCAGCCCCCCGACAACTCCCAGTGTCAGAATCATGTCTGCCGACGGATAGGTCATCGCGATCAGGACAGTCGGCAGCACAATGAAGAGGTTCACTGCCGCATAGGACAGCAACACCCTAGCATGAGTCCAACCCGAATCGATCAGGCGTTGGTAAGCATGCAACCGATGCGGAGTATACCATCGCTGCCCTTTTTTCAGCCTCCACAACAGCGTCACGGTCGCATCAACCACAAAGAGACTGCTGATCAGAATGCAGACCATCAGACTGGCCGCGTCGGACTGCAGCGCTCTCACGGCAGACCAGGCCACCAGACCGCCGATCAACAGGGAACCACTATCACCGAGAAAAATTCGTGCTGGTGGACGATTCCAGACCAGGAAACCGAGGCAAGCTGCGGCCAAGGTGGCGGCGATAAGGGTTTCAACCAGCATTCCCTGTGCGGCAAACAAACCGGCATAGAGACAAGCGCTGAAAGCGGCCTGCTGTGACGCCAGTCCATCGGACCCATCCATGAAATTATGCAAATTGATCAGCCAGAGGAAGGCGATCAACGCCAGTGCACTCAGCACCCAGACCTGTTCGATTTGAATGGATCCGCCAAGGCGAATGAACTCTACCGTGCCCCAGACCAGCAACACCATCAATCCCAGGCCGGCTTGGACCACAATGCGAGGCATGATCCCCAGTCCGCGCCGATCGTCAACAGCCCCCAGGCCGGACAAGGCAAGGATCAGGATAAGCAGGGGGATCAGTCCATCGATCGACACAACTGACAGCGCTGTGGCGAGCAGCAGGGCGAGGACCATCCCGAGGGCAATCAGGAGACCGCCACCTCGCGGCACCTCGCCACGATGATTTCGACGCGGATCGGGCCGGTCAACCTGACCGCGATCAAGCAGAAAGCGTGCGAAGAGCGGCGCGAGCAGCAGCGGCACCAGCAAGGCCACGGCCAGAACGATCAGCAGCGAGCGCAGCTCGATCACTCGCCCAGAATGCCCCGAACGGCCCGCGTCGTGTTCCAGTTCCGACAGCTGGGGCAAAGCCAGTGATAGGACGAACCACTGAAGCCGCAGTGTTCGCAACGATAAGCGGGCTGGTCCTTCAGCAGCCGATCGAGCAGATCTCGAATCAGCACCGGGTCCATTCGGTCGAGTCGAACGCCCTGCTCGATCAGCAGGCCGGTGAGGAACTGGAGGCCGCGAACGGTCGGGCGACGCGCCATCCGATCGAGAACCAGTTGTGCTGCACCCTGTGGATCCGATGCGACGCGCAGACGAGCGAGCGCCAGTAGCGGTGTACTCATGGTGGTGCGCTGGACCAGGTCGTCGAGCCAGGACTCCAGCCCTTCGAGGTCGTCGAGCTGCTGATGGCAGTGTTCGATTCGATGGAGCACCTGAATCAAGCAATCGGCGTCAAGATCGCAGGCAGCACGATAATGGTCGCCGGCTCGAGACCAGTCCTCGGTCATCCAGGCCATCTCACCTTCCAGCAAGCGGGCACGGGGATTCTTGGGATCGTATCGCCTGGCCTGCCGCAGTGACTGTCTGGCCAGATCCTGATCGCTCCCCAGCAGCGCCTCCTGGGCGATTTCGCAATGAAACTGGGCGATCAGAGGATTGCGTTCGGCGCCGTCTCTGGGCAAGGTGCGTGCCATGGAGATCGCTTCGTCCCAGTCCTTTTCCTGCTGATAGATCACGAGCAGCTGGCGCGTAGGAATCGGGCTGGCGGCGCCCTGTTCGATCAACTCACGGAACAGCTTCTCCGCCCGATCGAGCAAGCCCGCCTGGAGATAGTCCTCCCCGAGTTCGAACAAGGCCTGGGAACGCTGCTCCTCGCTGAGGTTAGAACGGGTCATGATGTGCTTGTGGAAACGGATCGCCTTGTCCATTTCACCGCGCCGACGAAACAGGTTCCCAAGCGCCAGATGCGTTTCGACCGTGTCTTGATTGACCTCGGCAATCTGCAGGAAGACTTCGATGGCCTTGTCGGGCTCTTCGTTGAGCAGGTAGTTCAGGCCCCGGAAGTAGCTGGAGGACAGCTTTGAACCCCGCTGCCGTTCCCGGCGTTGCTGATAGCGGGCCCACCACCAACCGCTCGCCGCCGCAACGGGCAGCAAAGCAAACAACAGAGTGATTTCAAGCATTTCGCTCAGGCAAGCCGCTCTTGGCAACGGACCCAGCGCGTCTCTTGCCGAATCGAGCCGGCAAGTGGAAGAGGATCATGTAGATCAGGAGGCCGCAGACCAGACCCACGGCAAAGGTCAGCATCAACAGGCTGCCCAGGGGAAGTTCGAAAGACCAGCCAGGAAGCGCAACCGCAGCCGGTTCCGGATTCAGTACGCCGATAGCCAGACCCAGCAGGGCAGCCAGCACGCAGGCAATCAGGACAGTCCAACGGAACATCTAGGCTCCTCGAGCGTCGGGGCGTCAATCGGTCTCGGCGGGTATTGTGGCATCGGAGTGCCACGGCTGACCAGTCCCCTACTTCTTCATTCCTTCGTTGACCCGCTCGCGCAAGGCCTTGCCAGGTTTGAAGTGGGGAACGTACTTGCCTGGCAGCGCGACAGGTTCGCCGGTCTTGGGATTCCGACCCATGCG
>JBCDLQ010000114.1:0-6844 GCA_039414335.1 Pseudomonadota bacterium
CTCGGCGGCGACTCGATCACCCACCTCGCGGACGTACTCCACCAATTCGGGATCCAGCACAAAATCGCCGCCCTGCTGCTGACGCAAAGGCGCGTAGTACTGCTCGCCAGTCTGCAAATCCCAGGATTCATCATAAATGCTGAGTTCGTTCTTGCCGGTGACCGGATTGACGGCACACCCAGAAGCGGCCAATACGGCCAGCAGCACCACGATCAAGCGCATGACGATCCCTCTCATGACAATTTCGTACTTCAGTATAGCCACCAGCGAACCGTTAGTCGCAGTCATCCTGGGCCGGAACCAACGAGGACTCGATCAGGCGCAGGCTGATGGCGTCATCGTCATCGTCATCGCTGAGGTCGATGCGAATTGGCATCCAATGCAGCGATTCGGCCACCCACATCCGATAGTTCCGGCTGGAGCCTTCTCGGCGGAAGCGATACCAGAGTTCCGTGTCGAAACAACCGATCGACGACTGAATCTGCTGATCGCCCAGTCTTTCCATGCGTTGATCCTCGATTCGATCTCGCTCAAGGACTCGGAAGGTCAGCGTGTCATCAGCGATGGCCTGACGATTCAGGAGGGCGCTGGTCTGAAGTCGCAGAGTCAGAGGGTCCAGCAACCCTGCCTCAAGTTCGATATCCAGATCGCCTTCCCAGGTCTGGGCATGAGACAGGTCCTGGTCCCAGTCCAGTTGATGCTGCCAGTAGCGTGTTCGCATGGGTGAGCGGGCGATCTGACGGTAGGTCAGGGGCAGAATCGTGTCGTCCTGCCACAGGAAATTGGCCGACTCTTCCGCCGACAAGCGCAGCATTCTGGCCAGGGTAGAGGTGGCGACCGTTCGCGTGTCAAAAAACCAGATGCCGCGCTCGTCCACGCTGAGTTCCGAATGAACTTCGCCAACCTTGCTGCCGTTGCGCAAGACCTCGTGAACGCTCCGATGCGGCGGCACCGGAAAGCGCGTCTCGGGCACGGTCTCAGCGAATAGGGGTCGCGGAATCCAGAGACCGACGACCAGCCAGATCACGCTCGAGATCGTAAGGGCTGCCGAGTGCTTGCTCATTGACATAAATCTTCTCATCGCGAACTTCGACCGCTTCTTCGAGTAGGAGTGCCGTGGTGCTCACCAGCAGTTGGTGTTCCAGGGGAAGCAGTCGCTCGGCCAGTGAATCCGGCGTGTCACCCGCTTTGATGCGCAGGCGAGCCTGGCTGATGACCGGGCCGCCGTCCAATGCCGGTGTCACGAAGTGGACGCTGGCACCGTGGACCTCGTCGCCGGCGTCCAGGGCCTTGCGGTGCGTGTCGAGACCACGATGCCGAGGAAGCAGGGAGGGGTGGATATTGATCATCTGTCCGGCTCGGGCGTTCACGAACTCGGCGCTGAGCACGCGCATGAACCCGGCCAGAACGATGTAGCGGGGTTCGTAGCCGTCGATGGCAGCGCTCAGGCTGCGCTCAAAGGCGGCCCGATCGACATGAGCGGCCCGATCAACGCAGATTCGATCAATGCCGAGATCGGCCGCCCTGTCCAGACCGGCCGCGTCGGGACGGTCGCTGATGACGCCCAGTATCGGTTCGGAAAGCTGGCCGGAGCGCACGGCGTCGGCGAGTGCAAGCAGATTGGTGCCCCGACCGGAGATCAGCACCAGCAGGCCGGAGCGGTCCGTCATGAGCGAAATTGGATTCGCTCTTGCGTCGTGTCTTCATGGGGAACGACACGACCCATCTCATAAACGGGTTCATCCAGTTCGTCTTTGATCGTTGCGACCTGGTCTTCCGGGCAGAGCAGAACGAAGCCGATGCCCATGTTGAAGGTACGGCGCATTTCGGCGGGCTCGATATTGCCGTTGCTGGCCAGCCACTCGAAGATGGGCGGTGTTGGCCATTGGCTCTGGTCGATCTCCAGGCCCAGGCCATCGGGAACGACGCGCAGAATATTCTCGGTCAGTCCGCCACCGGTAATGTGCGCCATGGCATGGATGTCGGCGGTCTTCAGGACGCGTTGGATCGCGTCGACGTAGATGCGCGTCGGCGCCAGTGCCGCGCGGCCCAGGGTTTGATCGCCGATGGTCTGATCGAGCGTGGCGTCCGCGTGCTCGATCACGCGCCGGATCAGGGAGTAGCCGTTGCTGTGCGGTCCGCTGGAGGCCAGGCCCAGCACCACGTCCCCGGCTTGCACGGAGCTGCCGTCGATCACTGCCCCGCGCTCGACGGCGCCGACTGTAAAACCGGCCAGATCGTACTCCCCGTCGTCGTACATGCCCGGCATTTCAGCCGTTTCTCCACCGATCAGGGCGCAGCCGGCCTGTTTGCAGCCGTCGGCGATACCGGCCACGACTTCCGTAGCCACTTCCACATCCAGTCGACCGCAGGCGAAGTAATCGAGAAAGAACAGCGGCTCGGCACCACAGACCAGGATGTCATTGACGCACATGGCGACCAGATCGATGCCAATCGTGTCGTGAATGCCCAGCTGCCGCGCGAGCAGCAGTTTGGTGCCGACACCGTCGGTGCCGGACACGAGAACCGGGTCTGTGAAGCGATCGCCGAGCTGGAACAAGCCGCCGAATCCACCCAGTCCCGCCAGAACCTCGGGACGGCGCGTGGCTGCGACCAGCGGTTTGATGCGTTCGACCAAGTCGTTGCCGGCGTCGATGTCTACGCCCGCATCGCGGTAGCTCAGGGATTTGCCCGGGGTGTCGGTCATCTGCGGTCTTCGATTCAAGGGGCCCAACCGCCTATTGTGAACCATTCGCACAAGCCAGAAAAGAAGTGTTATCGTTCGCCGGATGAATGGGCTGATGCGTTATGTGCTGGCGACGTTTGGTGCGCTGGTCGTACTCGGTTCTGCGCCGCTACTAGCGCAGGATGATCTGTATGTCGGACAGGGCGCTCTGGACCCAACGAGCAACGATACGAATGCCGCGATGATCCAGGCGCTGGATGAGGTGCTGGTTCGTCTGACTGGCCAGGTCGAAGGTCAGGTGCGCCAGCAGCTGGGACTCGGGGTTGGTGGCGCACGCCAGCTCGTTCAGAGCCAGCAGCGCGTCCGCGTCGAACTCGTCGATGAGAATGGTGAATCCACCGAGGTACTGCGCCTCCAGGTGCAGTTCGTACCGTCTGCCATCGATCGGCGCCTCGCCGACGCGGGTGTGCCGCGCTGGGGACAGGAGCGACCGAGCCTGTTGCTCTGGATCGCCGTTGCCGATCAGGACGGTGCTCGCCTCAGTACTGACCCCCTGCTCGATTCCATGGTCTTCGAACAGGGACGGCGTCTCGGTCTCGATGTGCTGCGACCGCTGGGTGATTTGATCGATTTGTCCGAGGTGGACGTGATCGATGTGCGCGGCGGATTCCTCGATGCCGCCGAACCGTCGCTGGCCCGTTATCAGGCCAGCGTGCCGGTCATGCTCGATCTTCGTCAGGAGTCCGACGAGCGTTGGACGGCTCGATGGTCCTGGCGTCTGGAAGGTCGCGATCAGAGTGCCAGCCTGTCGGCCGACGGACAGGCGCCTTTGATCGAGCAGGGCATGGAATTGGTTATGGCCAACCTGGCACAGCGTTATGCAGTTCGTCCGGACCAATTAGGCATCCGGCGACAGTCGCTGGTGGTCTCGCCGATCGTCGACGAAGTCCAATATGCCGAGGTTCTCGCTCACCTCGAGGGATTGAGCATGGTGGAGAGTGTTCACGTCACTGGTGCCCGCGGTGACTCGGTGGACTTCGACCTGGTTCTGAATTCTGCAGGACTGCTGGATGCCCTGGGTCTGGGCGGTTTGTTACTCCTCGACAGTACGGCGACTGACGGGCGGCTGAGGCTGACCTTCGCGCAGTGAGTTTCTCCTGGCTGCCCAATGTGTTGACCATCGGCCGAATTCTGGCCATTCCACCCTTGGTGTGGCTGTTGCTCGATGGCCGCTATGACTGGGCGCTGGCCGTCGCCGTACTGGCTGGCGTTTCAGACCTGATCGACGGCTGGCTGGCGCGTCGCTTCGGCTGGACTTCTCGCTTCGGTAGCATGGCCGATCCGGCTGCCGACAAGCTGCTGATGCTGGCCAGCTACCTCACGCTGGCCTGGCTGCAGTATCTACCCTGGTGGCTGTTTGCACTGGTAATTGGACGCGACCTCGTGATCGTGATCGGCGGCTGGGTCTATCACCGCTATTTCGAGCGATTGGAAGCCGAGCCCACCACCCTCTCGAAATTCAACACCTTCTGCCAGATCTTTCTGATGTGGTTTGTGTTGATTCGCCTGGCTGGGTTCCCGCTGCCGCCAGAAGCCCAGATCGGTCTGGAGTGGATGGTGGCTTTCATGGCCCTCGCCACGCTGGTCCAGTACGTCTGGCTCTGGAGCCTGCGGGCGGCCAAGATCAGTCGAGAGCGCAAGGCGTCTTCCTCGCCGGATCAATGAGTACTCAGGGGCTGCTGCCGCTCAAGGGTCCTCGCCGGCCGACCCTGTCGAATTTCATCAGCGGTGAGAACGACGCCCTCATTGAGACGCTTCGCGAGGGTCTGGAGCCGGGTGGCTGGACCTTTCTGGCTGGGCCGCCCGGCAGCGGTCGATCCCATCTGTTGAGCGCGGTATTGAGCGAGCGGCTCAAGGCGGGCGAAGCAGCGACCTTCGTCGCGCTCTGCACGCGATCACAGCGCGCGCTGCTGGAACAGGCCTCGGGCGATTGGGTCATTCTGGACGATATTGATGCGCTGGCCGGTTCCGCTGACGATGAAATGCTGCTGTTCAATGCGCTCAACCGCTGGCGCGTCGACCAGACGGGCGTGCTGATGTCCGGTGCCGGACGTGATCGCTTCGAGCTTCCCGATCTGCGCTCCCGCCTGGGCCAGGCCACGCGCTTGACGCTCAAGCGCCTCGATGAGACCGACCTGCGCCTGCTGATCGAGCAGTTGGCTGAGGAGTACGAGGTGGTTTTGGGCCGCGGGGCGGCGGACTACCTGTTGAGCCGGACAGCCCGTAATTCCGCGGCGATCGCGCGATTGATCGAAACGCTGGCCGGGCGCGCGCTCAGCGAGCGGCGCACAATCTCCGTGCCCTTGATTCGCGAGGAGATCCGTCGAGATCCGGTCTAAGGGCGCCCGGACCGGGGCGCCGTTTCCCAAAGCTACAGACTCTGTTCGTGGACGCCCCGCATGGCGCGTCCCGAAGGGTCGGCCATGGCGGCAAAGCTTTGATCCCAGGCCAGCGCCTCAGGCGTTGAACAGGCAATCGACTTGCCGGAGGGTACCGTCGCAGCAGCAGCCGGCGAGGGGAAGTGACGCTCGAAGATCCGCCGATAGAGATACGCTTCCTTTGTATCCGGTGGGTTCAGCGGGAAGCGCTGCGCGGCCTCAGTCAGTTCTCGATCGCTAACTTGGGCTTCCGCATGGTCCTTCAGGGCATCGATCCAGCCGTAGCCGACCCCATCGGAGAACTGTTCCTTCTGACGCCACAGAATCTCGTCGGGCAACAGGCCACGACCGGCCTCGCGCAGGATGCCCTTCTCCGGCTTGCCGTTGCCGGCCATCTTGGCGGCCGGCTCCATATGCATGGCGTGTTCCATGAACTCGAGGTCGAGGAAAGGCACGCGGGCTTCAACGCCCCAGGCGGCCATGGATTTGTTGGCGCGCAGACAGTCGAATCGATGCAGCTTGTCGATCTTGCGCACGGTTTCTTCATGGAAAGCCCGAGCGTCTGGTGCCTTGTGGAAGTACAGATAACCGCCAAAGATTTCGTCAGCACCTTCGCCGGAGAGCACCATCTTGATACCCATGGCCTTGATGCGTCGGGCTAGCAGGAACATCGGTGTCGAGGCGCGAATGGTCGTGACATCGAAGGTCTCGATGTGGCGAATCACATCGTCGAGCGCATCCAGGCCTTCATCGATCGTGTAGTGGAACTCATGGTGTTGGGTCCCGATCGCGTCGGCGGCGATCTGGGCGGCGATGAGATCGGGCGCGCCTTCCAGACCGATCGCAAAGGAATGCAGTCGTGGCCACCAGGCCGCTTCCTGGTCGTCGGACTCGACGCGCTTGTCCGCAAAGCGTTTGGCGATGGCCGCAACCAGTGATGAGTCGAGACCGCCGGACAGCAGCACGCCATAGGGGACATCGCACATCAGCTGGCGATGAACGGCGGTTTCCAGTGCGTCTCGCAGGGCGGCGGGATCCGCTGTCGTATTGGCGTTTTCGAATTCTCGCCAGTCCGGGTTGTACCAGCGTCGAATCACGCCTTCGTCGCTATCGAGCAGGTGACCGGGCGGAAAGCTCTGCACCTGAACGCACTGCGGTTCGATCGCCTTGAGCTCCGAGGCGACCCAGAGCATGCCCTGCTCGTCACGACCAAAATACAGGGGCATGACTCCGATGGGGTCGCGTGCGATCAGGTAGCGGCTACGGTCGGCATCCCAGAGCACGAAGGCGTAGATACCGTTGAGCTGATTGAGAAAGTCAGCGCCGTGACGTTCATACAAGGCCAGAATCACTTCGCAGTCCGAGCTGGTCTGGAAGTCGTAGTCCGGGCAGGCCTCGCGCAGTTCTCGGTGATTGTAGATCTCGCCGTTAACGCCGAGGACCTGCTCACCGCTGGGGCTCAGCAGGGGCTGGGCACCGGAATCAATGCCAACGATGGCCAGCCGCTCGTGCGCAATGATGGCCTGGTCGTGAACATAGATCCCACTCCAATCCGGTCCGCGATGGCGCTGACGTCTCGAGGCCTCCAAAGCAAGTCCCCGCAGGCCGAGCTGGCCGGCGGGGACGTCGAACAAAACCAATATGGAACACAAGGATCAGGTCACAAATTAATGGTGGTGTTTGATTAGAATAAGATACCCCCAACCCTCAAACAGATGGC
>JBCDLQ010000115.1:0-6842 GCA_039414335.1 Pseudomonadota bacterium
CCAGAACGGTTCTGAACATATTGATCCCGTCATCGGAATAGATGACGTTGGTGAACCCCTGGGCCACCTGAACCAGGTCTTCAAACACGTTTTCACCTCTGAGACGGGCATACAAATCCTGGCTTAGATTCTCATCGAGCTTCTTCTCGATCATCGACTGAAGCAGCTCGCTCTTGTCCGAAAAGTGCCGATAAATCGTGATTTTGGACACCTTCGCCGCTCGAGCGATCTGGTCCATCGAAATATCGGCTGCCGCATTCTCAAGAAACAGACGCCCGGCGGCATCGAGAATCGCTTGCCGCTTGGCCGGGTCCTTGGGACGACCGCGAGTGGTCTTCTTCACGCTGCTTTTATCCATTAGTGAAAAACTATACCGAATAGTTTACTTTGTGAACTTTTTGTGATTAATTGAAACCAACCGTAACATTTAGCGATCACTGGCAGTCAAGGAGCTGAAAGCAACCATGGACGCTCAAGGTACATTCTCGATCTCATCGATCTCTCGATTTCTGGCGCTTTTCCTGCTGGTTCTGCTGAGCATACTGCTCGCTGGATCCCAGTCGCCCTTCGGAATATCGCTGGCCAGCGATGTTACCAACACGGACCAGACGGTTCGCACATTGGAGGTGGCTCATGCGGAAGCCTACACCTACGAACGGCTGTTTATCGGGCAGGTCGAGGCTCAGCAAACCGCGCTGACCGGATTCGAGATTCCCGGACTGGTGAGCGAGGTCCGCGTCGGTGAGGGCGACATCGTCCAGCGCGGTGATCTCCTGGCTTCACTGGACACGGCGCGTCTGGAAGCCCTGAAAAACGAGGCTGAAGCCTCGGTCCAGCGATCAGAAGCGGACGCCACCTTGGCCCAGAGCACCTTCGAACGGGTCCAGCAAGCGCGCGGCGCCAATGCCGTATCGGCGCTCGAAGAGGACGAAGCGCGCGAGGCCAGGGATGCGACTCTGGCGGCGCTCAATGTCGCCCAAGCCCGATTGGACAGCATTCTCGTCGACATCGGGAAAGCCCAACTCATCGCACCTTTTGATGGCACGGTCACCCGCCGCCACGTTGATGAAGGCACGGTCATCAACAGCGGCGCCCCGATTCTGGAGATACAGGAGAATGCCAACCTGGAAGCGCGCGTGGGAGTGACCTCAGATGTGGCGGCGCGACTGGAAGTCGGAATGGGCAAGACCATCGTCCTGGAATCCGATGCCGTCGAGGCCGTTGTCTCTGCGGTCATTCCCGTCCGCCAGCAGACCCGGACCGTTGACATCATCCTGGAGATCAAGGACGCACCCGAGGCCATTCGCCCGGGTGACATCGTTCGCGTACCGATCGACTATGCGATTGAGCAGCGAGGACTCTGGGTGCCATTGAATGCGCTGACCGAGGGCATTCGAGGGCTCTGGTCCGTGTTCGCCGTCGAGCAGGACAACGGCGCAGACGTCGTCCAGCGTCGGACCGTTGAAGTCCACTACACAACGGCAGAGCAAGCTTTTGTTTCAGGTGCGCTGAGCGATGGAGATCGCCTGGTCATAGAGGGCGGCTCGAAGCTTGTCCCTGGCCAGCTGGTGAAGACCGTCGAGGAGACGAGCCATGCCTTCTGAGACCGCTCTCCAGGGTCCTAAGGGGCCCAGGGCGTCCATCGCAACGCTCTATCTGAGAAACCGCCACCTGCTCGGCCTGACCATTCTCGTTCTGCTGATCGGCGGGTTCGCGTCAAGCACGAATCTGCCGCGGCTGGAGGATCCGCGCATCACCACCCGCGGCGCAACCATCCTGACTTTCCTTCCGGGCGCCTCGCCCGCTCGCATCGAGGCCTTGATCAACGAAAAGATCGAAGACACGCTCGAGGAAATCGATGAAATCAAGACCATCAAGAGCACGGCCAAGCGCAACGTCTCGAGCATCAACATCGAACTCCTGGACTCGGTTACCCGGGACAACAACGAAGATATCTTTTCCAAGATCAGATCACGACTGCAGAACGTCAGCGGCGAACTGCCGCCGGAAGCCTCAACGCCAATCCTGGACGACAATCGCGGCGTCACGGCCTACACACTGATCTTCGGGCTGAGCTGGAATGGAGAAGGTCCGGCACCGATGAACCTGCTCAATCGGCTCGCCCTGGGGCTCAAGGACCAGATGCTCGGCGTGGCGGACACGGAGTTGGTCAGGATCTTCGGTGGCGTTGAAGAAGAAGTCGCCGTCATCCCCGACCCCAACGAATTGGCGGCACTGAATATCAGCGCCCTTGAGCTGGCTCAGATCATTCGGACCGCGGACAGCAAGACCGCCGCGGGGCAGATTCGTTCGTCTTCAAATGATCTGCAGATCGAAGTCGACGGCGAAATTGACAGCATTGACCGCATCAACCGCATCCCAGTCCTCATCGGCGAACAGGGCACGGCCCTCACCGTAGGCGACATCGCCGATGTCTCGCGCAGCTATCGAAATCCGCCCGAACAGATTGGTCTCAATGAGGGCCAGCGGACAATCTTCATCGGCGCCAGAGCCAATGCGGATGTCCGCATCGACCGCTGGACAGAGAATGCCCTGCTCGCCTTCGATGAATTCGACGCCGAGCTGTCCGATCAGATCGGGATCGACCTGATCTTCAATCAGAACGAATACACAAGCGAGCGACTGCGGGACCTGCTTCTGAACCTGTTCCTCGGGGCGCTGGTGGTCGTATCCATTGTCCTGTTCACGATGGGCTGGAAGTCGGCGCTGGTGGTCGGCTCCGTCCTGCCCCTGTCCGCAGCCGGCTCCCTATTCGCCTTCAACTTCTTTGATCAGGACATCCATCAGATGTCGATCTTTGGACTGATCATCGCGATCGGACTACTGATCGACAGCGCCATCGTGATGACCGACGAAGTCCGTAAGTCGATGCGCAGCAAGGGCATGAATCGGCTCCAGGCCATGGAGCACTCGGTCAAGCATCTCTTTGCGCCCCTTCTGGCGTCGACCTTCACGACGATCCTCGGCTTCATGCCGATCTTCCTGTTGCCCGGCAACGCCGGTGACTTCGTCGGCCCGATTGCCATCAGCGTCATCCTCGCGCTGGTCTTTTCCTTCTTCCTGGCGATGACGGTGATTCCGGCGCTTGCCGCCAATGCTTCCGAGCCTCGATCGAACGCAAAGGGCAAGCAAGCGCCCAGGACGACTTCCTGGTGGCGGAATGGCTTGAAGAAGCCGGTAGTGTTCGAACACTTCAAGCAGTTCACCTTGCACGCCATTCGGGCGCCAAAGCGCTTCATCCTGTTGGCCATCATTCCCAGCCTGCTGGGCTTCGCGCTGATCGGCACGATGAAGGTCGAGTTCTTCCCTGCCGCAGACCGGGACATGTTCGAAATTCACGTCTACCTGCCCAGCAACAGCGCCATCGCGCATGCAGCGACCATTGCCGACCGCGCTGATGCGGTCATCAGAGATATCGATGGCGTCGTCGATACGCACTGGCTCGTTGGTGCCTCGACACCGACGGTGTACTACAACTCGATTCCCACCCAGGACAACAACAGCGCCTACGCCCAGGCGATCGTGACAGCCGTCGACAACACGACGGCAGATCGCATCATGCCGCTGATCCACAACGCGCTGAGCGAGGCGATCCCCGATGCGAAAGCGGTGGTGAAGAAATTCGCTCAAGGCCCGCCCGTGGAGGCGCCCGTCGAGTTCCGGATTCTGGGACCCGACATCGATACGCTGCGTGCGCTTGGCGAACAGGTGCGCGAAATCATGCACCGCAGTCCAGACATCGTCCATAGCCGGGC
Source organism: Pseudomonadota bacterium (assembly GCA_039414335.1). Classification (GTDB taxonomy): domain Bacteria; phylum Pseudomonadota; class Gammaproteobacteria; order Xanthomonadales; family Wenzhouxiangellaceae; genus Wenzhouxiangella. The sequence goes on from JBCDLQ010000115.1 coordinate 3,777, forward strand.
GAGCATCGAAGGCGGCCAGCCCAAGCTCTGGTTCGAGGCAGACGAGACCCAGGCCAATATGGCAGGACTCGACCTGGTCTCCATCGCGAACCAGTTCCAGGGGAATCTGGAAGGATTTGCGGGGGGCAGTCTGCTGGAAGATGTCGAAGAACTGCCCGTGCGCGTTCGCTTCGACGACCGGTCACGATCGGAGATCTCAGAAGCCGGCAATTTGCAGCTGGCCTCGCAAGGCATCGGCCAATCCATCCCTGCCGAGGCGCTGGGCAATCTGTCGTTGAGACCGGAGACGCCGGAAATTTCGCGCTACAACGGACAGCGCAGTAACAACATCTTTGCCTACGTCCGTCCGAGCGCCAAGGCCGTGTCTGTTTCCTCGGAAGTGCTCGCGGGCATTGAATCGGAAATCACCGTCCCGCCCGGTTATTCCATCGCGGTCGCGGGAGACAGTGAGCAGCAGGCGCAAGCGATCGGTGGCCTGGCGATCTTCGCACCCGTACTGCTGACGCTGATGGCCGCCACGCTGATTCTGACCTTCCGTAGCGTCGCGCTCGCGGGCATCGTATTCACCGTCGCTTTGCTGTCCGTTGGCCTGGGCATGCTGGCCCTGAAAATTGCCGGCTATCCCCTGGGCTTCAACCCGCTGATCGGATCGATCGGCCTGGCGGGTGTGGCCATCAATGGAACGATCGTTGTCCTGGCCGCCATCCTGTCCAATGAGCAGGCCAAGGCCGGCGATCTCTTTGCCATCGTCGAGGAAACCTACGGCTGTGGTCGCCACATGATCTCGACCACATTGACCACGATCGGGGGCTTCGTTCCCCTGCTGCTGTTCTCGGGCGGTTCCTTCTGGCCGCCCCTGGCCGTAGTCATCGCCGGCGGCATGGGTTTCTCGCTCATCCTGACCATGTTCTTTACACCGCTGGCGTATCGGGCGTATGTCGAAGTGCTTGGAGCTCGTTCACGTTCAGGCCGTCAGTCTCTTCTCGCAGGAGTTGCGTCATGAAGAACTCGATCATCATCGTGATTGGGGCCGTTTTCCTCACGGCCTGTGCCGTCGGCCCGGACTATGTGCGGCCGGACCTACCGGTCGATGACTGGACAACCCAGAATGAGGTGTCGGAACCGAACCTCACGTGGTGGAAACAGTTTGATGATCCGGTTCTGGACCAGCTCATCGACAAGATTGCCGTCGATAATCTGGACGTCGCAATCGCTGAAGCACGGATTATCGAGTCGCGCGCGCTCCGCGGCGTCGCACGGTCGAGCCTGTTGCCTGGCCTTCGATCCCAGGGACAATTCTCTCGCTCGAAGCAGAGCGAGAACAGCCCGCAGTTCATTGATGCACCGGGCCTCGAGATTCCCCGAATCCAGGAAGCCTACGAGGTCGGTTTTGATGCAGGCTGGGAGCTGGACGTGTTCGGGCGGAACCGACGCGCGCTGGAGGCGAGCGAAGCCCGCCTTGATGCGCAGATCGCCTTTCGAAGGAACGCCGTCCTATCTGTGATTGCGGAAGCGGCCCGGGTCTATATGGAGTTGCGGGGCAGTCAACAGCGCGCCGCTATTCTGGAACGCAATATCGACATTCAGCGCCAGACCCTCGAATTGGTGACCGCGTCCTATGAGGCCGGCATCACGCGAGAAATCGATGTCACCAGAGCCCAAACCCTCCTGGCCAACTCCCAAGCTCAGCTGCCCAATATCCGCGCTGAAGTTCGGAGCAGCGCCTTCCGCCTTGCAGTGCTCGCCGGCGAAGCCCCAGGAGAATTCCTCGAGACCCTGGACGCCGTGCAGCCGCTGCCGACAACGGATAATGCGCTGGGGCTCGGGCTGAAATCGGAGCTGCTTCGACGGCGACCGGACATCCAGATTGCCGAGCGTCAGCTGGCGGCGAGCTCTGCCGACATCGGCGTCGCCGTCGCCGAGCTCTTCCCGCGCTTCAATCTGCTCGCCAGCGTCGGGCTGATCTCCAGCGGCCTGTCTTCGCTGTTCGAAAGCAGCAGCGAAAGTTTCTCTCTTGCCCCGAGTGTCGGCCTTCCCGTCTTCGAAGTAGGAAGGCTGAGAGCCAGCATCGCTGCGGCGCGAGCCAGGAATGAGCAGGCCACGGCCAGCTACATGAACTCGGTGTTGTTCGCCTTCGAGGAAGTCGAGCGAGCGCTCACTCGCTATCGGGCCGAACTGGAAACCATCGAGCAACTCGAACAGGCCGTGGTCTCGTCAAGACGCTCTGCAGAACTCTCCTTGACGCTCTACGAAACCGGTCTCTCGGCGTTCATCGACGTATTGGATGCGGAACGGGTACTGACCTCGACGGAAGATGCCCTCATTCAATCGCAGACTCGCGCGTTGACTGAGCTGGTTTCGGTCTACAAGGCCCTGGGCGGTGGCTGGGAAGTCTTTGAGCCTGAAGCCATTCGACAGGCTCCAGAAGAACAGGCTTTGATCGGATCGATTCCAGCGCCTTCCAAGCAGACCGGTGCGAACCTTCGCGAGGAAAAACTCGCTGATCGAATGGGACGCGGGTCAGGAGTCGCTTCCAATTAGAAGCACACAAAGCACCAGGTCAAGACAGCATCGAGCGCTATCCCGGGAAGGTCGAGTGCTTTCGGCAACCGCATTCGAATACTCTGCCAGTCCCGCGTGACGAATTCCGTCGGCGGGCAAACTCAAGCTTTGACCTTCGACGATAGAGCTTCAGTCCGAACTTGGTCCAAAAGGGGTGGGATCAACCCCTTTCCTGCAGCATCAAGCACGCGCAGAAAATTTGGACACTCCAAATGGCTAGGGGCTGGGCAATCAGCCGTCGACCTCAATCCGTCTCTAATGGTCTTCAACCGTTCAATCTTCTCGTCCAGTTCTTCGGCTTTTGCCAGGAGTTTTTGGCGATTGATCTCCAGATTCTCGCCGCTGGTAAAGATTTCCCGGATTTCGTCGAGAGAAAAGCCGGCGGCTTGTCCTAGGGCAATTAAGCACAGCCTGACCCGAACATCGTTACCAAATACCCGACGCAGCCCGCGGCGTCCAATCGATTGAATGAGACCGCGCCATTCGGTATTACGAGGAGCGCGG
>JBCDLQ010000116.1:0-6823 GCA_039414335.1 Pseudomonadota bacterium
AATCGCATCACTCAGGCGACGGTGCTGGTCGAGCGCGCGGGCGGGGTCCACCTCGACGCTCAAATCCATGTAGACGTTGTCACGCGCCGACTGTTCACTGAGCGTGAATTCGCTGGGTTCAACGAGAAAGACCGCCTTTGGCACGGCGGGCGCATCCCGATTGAGCCAGCCGTCCCTGATCTGGGCGCGAAAGTCATCGGGATGACGAACGATCATTGGGGGTGCTCCCTTCGGTTCTGGGCGGCAATCGGGCCGCCGAAATTTTTGGCGCTATGGTAAGCGCGCCAGACCGAAAAGTGGAAGCGGTATCAGCGAAGAAACTGACCGGATTCAGCTTTCAGGGCAAGCCCGAATCAACAGCTCGGGCGCTGCGTCTGGCAGGTGCATGTTCTGGCTCAGAGTCTGGCGCCAGCCGCGCGCGCCTGGGCAGCCATGGAAAAGGCCCAGCATGTGCCGACCCACGTGCTGGAGCCGACCTCCCCGACTCATGTGCCCCTCGGCGTAGCCGGCCATCGTGTCGACCACCTGCCGTCTGGACTGCGCCACTTCATGGCCCATGCACGCACCCAGATCGGCCAGTATCCAGGGTTGGTGATAGGCCACCCGCCCCAGCATCACACCGTCGACGTGCTCGAGGTGCCTCATTGCCTGATCCGTCTCCACGATCCCGCCATTGATGATGACTTCGATGTCGGGCAAGCGCTCTTTGAGCCGATAGACACGCTCATAGTCCAGGGGCGGAACCTCCCGGTTCTGCTTCGGACTGAGACCCGACAGCCAGGCCTTGCGGGCATGGACGATGATCGTGCCGATGCCGCTGCTCAGCACCTCATCGGCAAAGGACTGGAAGAACGCCTCATCGTCCATCTCATCGACACCGATCCGCGTTTTCAACGTGACCGGTCGGTCGCTGGCCTCAGCCATGGCCCGGAGCAGGACCCGGACCAGTTCCGGCTCCTTCATCAGGCAGGCGCCAAATCGGCCCTTCTGCACGCGATCGGAAGGACAGCCCACGTTCAGATTGATTTCGTCATATCCCCAGTCGGCCGCGATCCGGGTACTCTCCGCCAGGGCCGCAGCATCGCTGCCGCCCAGCTGCAGGGCGACGGGTTGTTCCGCCGTATCAAAGCCGATCAAGCGTTCGCGATCACCGTGGATGACCGCACCGGTCGTCACCATTTCTGAATAGAGCATGGCCTCTCGATTGATCTGACGATGGAAGAACCGACAGTGACGATCGGTCCAGTCCATCATCGGCGCCACGGAGAGGCGGCGGGAGAAGGTGACGTCAGAGGGCATGGTTTGAAATCAGGAGAATGGCGTTCTTCGGCGAGGGCGCATTATAGGTCAGTGAGATGGCTGCGGCCCTCAACTTGCCGCTGTCGTTTCCCTGTGCGATAGTCCGGTGAATGCCCGGGATCAGCTGAGTCCGGGTCCAACCGACCGGGGCGGAGGGGTTTTTGGACGACGTTACACAAGCCGACAGACAAGTCCGTTCGGATCCACTGAACTGGGCCGAATCGCTGCAGCAGCGTCGCCTGGAAATGACCGTGATGTATTACCTGGGCGGGACCACCGTTCTGGTGGTCTCGATGTTCGCGGTCTATCGATTCGTCACTGGCGATTCCACCGGTGGACTGACCAATTCCATCATCGTCTCGATGCTCATGATCGCCCTCGTCCTGGGGCGCTTTCCGCGCTATCAGAACTGGGCCTTGATCATGTTCGGCCTGGTCAGCACCGTGTCCTGTCTGCTCTCGACGCTGATCGTCGGCAGTAACGGCCTGCTGTGGACCTATCTGGTGCTCTGGATCAACATGCTGATCCTGCCGCGCTGGATGGCGGCCGCGCTGAACGGCGCTATCATTGTTCTCTATCTGCTCAATCCCAGCCTGTTCACCAATCTGCTGCACGAAATCAGCTGGGCAGCCGTGGCCATCATGTTCTCCACCTTCGGCATCGTGTTCACCTCCCAGCTGCGCAATCAGCGCCGAATCCTGGCCATGCTGGCCACGCAGGACCCGCTCACCAGCACGGGCAACCGCCGCTTGATGCAGCACGACCTAGAAGATGCCGTTCGGCGACAGGGGCGCCGCAAACGCCCGGCCACCGTGGTCGTGCTGGATCTGGATCACTTCAAATCACTCAATGACCAGTTCGGTCACGAAGCCGGCGACCAGGCCCTGGCTGATTTTTCCGACGAAGTGCGCACCGCCCTGCGTGCCGAGGACGGCTTCTATCGAATGGGCGGCGAGGAATTCGTGATCCTGCTGCGCAACATGGATGAGGAAGCCGCGCTGAGATCACTACCGGAAATGCACGAACGGCTCAGCGGGGCCACGCAGGGCCCAGGAGGCCCGCTACAGTTTTCAGCAGGGGCAGCAACACTGAAACCTCGGGAAGGCTGGTCACGGTGGCTGGCGCGTGCCGATGCGGCGCTCTATCGCGCCAAGGCCGGCGGCAGGAATCGGCTGGAGATCGCCGGGTAGCAACGCGCCGATTGAGACCCGCCACAACGCTGGGTGATGCCGTCCTCGCTGGCAACCAGCACGAGATCCGCTGCCCGATGGGCAAACAGCCCGTTACAGAGCACGCCGGGAATGCGATTGATCTGGTCTTCCACCTTGAGGGGGTCGACAAGATCCAGGTTGTGCACATCCAGGATCAGATTGCCGTTGTCGGTGGTGAAGCCTTCGCGAAGCTCAGGCTGGCCTCCAAGGCCGAACACCTTGCGACCCACGAGGGCCCGCGCCATCGGCATGACTTCGACAGGAAGGGGAAATTCCCCCAGCACGGGGACGCACTTCGACTCGTCGACAATGCAGATGAAGCGGCGGCTGGCACCGGCGATGATCTTCTCGCGAGTGAGGGCACCACCACCGCCCTTGATCAGGCGCTTGTGCGCATCAACTTCGTCGGCCCCGTCAATATAGAGCTCGAGATCACCCGTGTGGTTGAGGTCCAGCACCCGCACGCCAATGGCCTTGAGCCGTTCCGTGGTCGCCTCCGAGGACGATACTGCGCCCTCCAGCCGCTTGCCCGACGCCGCCAGCTGATCGATGAAGGCATTGACAGTGCTGCCCGTCCCCACGCCCAGTAGCATGCCGTCTTCGACGTACTTGACGGCGGCTCTTGCGACGTCGATCTTCAGTCTCTCCTGACTCATGCGGCCTCCAGTCCCAGCAGGTAATCCCACTGGGCGGCAGTCACGGGCATGATCGAGAGCCGATTGCCCTTGCGAACCAGTGCGAAATCATCCAGCGCTTCAGCGTGTTCCTTGATTTCCTGCAGGGAAATCACCCGCTTCAGGTGCCGCTTGTACTTCACGTCGATCAAAATCCAGCGTGGGTTGTCCTGATCGCTCTTTGCGTCGAAGTATTTCGAGTCCGGATCGAATTGGGTGAAATCCGGATAGGGCTTGCTGGCCACCGTGGCGATTCCGACGATGCCCGGCACCTTGCAGTTGGAGTGATAGAAGAAGATCTGATCGCCGACTTTCATCTCGTCGCGCATGAAGTTGCGGGCCTGATAATTCCGAACGCCATCCCAGGGCTCGGTCTTCTTCGGTCGGGACTTGAGGTCATCGATACCGAACACGTCCGGCTCGGACTTCATCAGCCAATAGTTCACCTGCAACACTCCTGCGCACTAGATCGAAACGGCCTGCAGTCTACCAACTGGCCCGCTTCAACTGGTGGATACCAACCGCTTCGATACTCGATTCAGCACTCAGGTCGGGAACGTCGTCAGTCCCCGCTCGGTAATCACCGCATGCAGCGGAACATCCCAAGGCTCGATCGGCAGTGACTCGACCTGCTGGCAGGCGTAAGCGATACCCACGCGTCTCGGTCCATCGCCAGGTCGATTCAGACAGGCCTCGAATGCACGGTCGTAGTAACCCCCGCCCATGCCCAGGCGAGCGCCATCAGGCGAAAAACCCACCAGGGGCATGAAGACCGCATCCAGGCCATCGGTGTCAACCAGCGACGCGCCGCTGGGCTCCTGAATACCAAAGACATTAAGCGCCGTCGCTGCAGCAGGCCGCCACTCGGCGAAGCGCAGAGCGGCATCGTGCAACACCGGCAGGTGGACTCGGTGGCCCAGTCGGTGCAGGTCTGCCAGCACGGTTTCGAGGTCCGGTTCACCGCGGAAGGACGAATAGGCTGCCAGTCGCTGGGGCTTCGACGCTCCAACGAAGTCGAGCAGATGCCAGCCGATGGCTCGATCAAGATCGCGGCGAAGATCTTCGGCCAGACCTTGCCGTCGAGCCAACAATCGCTGACGAATCGACGATTTGCTCTCAGCCATAGGGTTTCCGGGATGGGTCGAGCCGGGTAGTGAGAAGTGGCGCTCTCCGCCTGTGCCGCTGCAGGTCGGTGACCTTGAACCAGAGGTTCAAGTGGGTCGGCTCTTCACGCCTTAAGGCCATTCGCTCGGAAGCGATCAGCACACCAGCAGTGAAAGGGGCCGTCCCGAGGTCAATAAGTAGGGACAAGGCATATTACGTTCCTGCTGGCGAACACCGCAGAGAGCGCCGTGAAGATCAGTTTATTCCTGCGGCTGTGAACGATCAAGTTCCATCGCAAGCTGGCGCAGCCGTCGATCGACCTTTTCCTCGCGTTCGGACAGCTGATTACGCAGCTTGAGCACCTCTTCGGCAAGGTTCAGCGCGCTCATCACGGCAATCTTGTCGATTGAGGAAATCCGGCCCGAATCGCGAATTTCACGCATCTGATTGTCCAGGTAGAGGGCGGACTCCATCAATTCCCGACGCTGCTCGGGCGCACACATGACCCGATACTCACGTTCGAGTATCCGGACCACCACCGGCTCGTTGGCACCATTCATCGTCGATTACCCCGCGTTCTCGAGTGACTTGAGGCGTTCGATCATCGCCTCGACGCGTTCTCTGGCTTCTTCGTTGCGCTGGACCAGCTGCGCCCGCTCGGCGACCAGCGAATCCTGCCGAACATGCAGAGAACGGTTTTCTTCTTCCAGGTTGCGAATGCGTTCGAGCATCCCCTTGAGTTGCTGCTGAAGCAGATCGAGCGCCTCTGTCGTCTGTTGCAGTGAGTCCATTCGCACAAGTTCTTTCAATTTTTCAGAGGCTTGATGATAGTTGTTAATAGCATCACTTCACAAGCACCCGCCAGACACGGCCCCAACAGGCCCGGTGCTAAAATGGCGGGAAACCAAATTGCAGCCATTTGAATGACTCAACAGCAGCAATCCAAGCTCGCCTGGATTCTCGCCCTGGCAGCCGACAAGGACCCGGCCGGCGTCGCCGAAACCCATGCGGTGGTCGTGGGCCTGTTGTGCGCTCGCCCGGACCTGGACGAAAGCGCACTGTCCGGCCACCTGGCTGCGCTGCAGGTCGGCGATCTGACCCCCGAGGAAATCCTCGAACAGATCGGACCTGCTCTGACTTCGCTCAAGACCGAATTGGCCTCGACGGAGTTGCAGTTTCACCCCCTGCTGCCCACTGACGATCGTCCGCTGGAAGAACGGACGGCCTGCCTCGGGCGCTGGTGCTCCGGTTTCCTGACCGGCTTTGGGTCGGGTCAGCCCGTGCTGAAGAGCGACGAGTCCCAGGACGCCCTTCGCATGATCGAACAGATCGCACGTGCAACCACTGACGAAGCCTCAGACCAGGAGGCCGAGGAGTCGGCCTATGCCGAGCTGACGGAATTTCTGCGCGTCGCAGTCTTGCTGCTGCGAGAGGAAAGCCTGACTCGATCATGATCAAGCCGGAGGAATACGCGCGCCGTCGCCGTCGGCTGATGACCGAGGCGGGGGACAACGCATTGATCCTGATCGGATCGGCGCGCCAGCTGCTGCGCAATGGGGACAGCCACTACGCCTTCCGCCAGGACAGCGACTTTCTCTACCTCACCGGGCTGAAAGAGCCTGAAGCGGTGCTGGCACTGGTGCCCGGGCGGGAACAGGGCGAACAGATCCTGTTCTGCCAGCCTAGCGATCCGGAGCGAGAGCGCTGGGACGGACCGCGTCTCGGCCTGGACGGCGCGCGAGACCTGCTTGGCATGGATGATGCCTTTCCGATCAATGACCTGGACGACATCCTGCCCAAACTGATGGAAGGCGTATCCCGGGTCTACCACCCCGTCGGCAAGGATGCGGAGTTCGACCAGCGCATCATCGGCTGGCGGCGACGTCTGCGCCAGCTCCGGCGCAACGAGAAGGGTCCTGGCGAGATCGTTTCGCTGGAGTATCTCCTGCACGAGCAGCGCCTGATCAAGTCGCGCGAGGAGATTCGGGTCATGAAAAAGGCCGCCCGAATTTCGGCAGCCGCCGTAACTCGAGCCATGCGCCACTGCCGCCCGGGAATGAACGAAGCTGAGATCCAGGCCGAACTGATGCACGAGTATCAGCGCCACGGCTGCGAACCGGCCTATCTGCCAATCGTTGCCGGGGGCGCCAATGCCCTGATCCTGCACTACATCCAGAACGACCAGACACTCCCGGAAGACGGCCTGCTGCTGATCGATGCGGGCTGCGAAGTCGACGGCTATGCGGCTGATATCTCCCGCACTTTCCCGGTGAACGGCCGATTCAGCGCCGCCCAGAAAGCGGTCTATGAGGTGGTCCTGGAAGCCCAGCAAGCGGCGATTGATCAAGTGCGCCCCGGCCGGGCCTTCGAGGCCTACCATGAGGCCGCTGTTCGCACGCTGACCGAAGGACTGGTGGAGCTGGAGTTGCTGAGAGGCGAAGTTGATGGGCTGATCGAACAACAGGCTTATCGGCGCTTCTACATGCACAAGACCGGTCACTGGCTGGGCCTGGATGTTCACGATGTTGGCGACTA
>JBCDLQ010000117.1:0-6805 GCA_039414335.1 Pseudomonadota bacterium
AATCTGATGGGCACTTTGCGTTTCTAGCAAAACACCCATATCGGTGACGATCGAGCCGCCCGCCAAACTGATGAGCTGGGTCTCATAGCGGTCCGTGTCCGAGTATTCGTTGGCTTCATGAAAGACCTGCAGGGGGCCGATGGTGTCGAGCATGCAGCAACCATCGAAGACAAAACGATAAACGCGACGAGAGGCATTTTTTGTGGGCATATCGGCATTTATGCCACAAGTCTCCCGCGCTAGTCTAGTGCTCTCATCTTCACGCTATCCGGGAGAAATGCCATGACGGAAAGGCTCAAAGGACCTGCAGGCCCAGCCTTCAATCCGTTGTTTCCAGCGCATGACCGTCGGGAGGTTCTCGACCGCTATGTCGGTGCCTCTCTGAATCGGGCGATGGGCAAAAATGGCACGCGTGGCGTGACACCATCAGCGGAATACGGACGCTTTCGGAGCGACCTGCAAGCGATGGACTTTGCTGATTCACAGGCACCGGAAGCGGTAGTGGATTGGATGATTGGCGCCCTGGATACGGGTATGGTTCACACGACTAGCCCCGGGTACTTGGGCTTGTTCAATCCGAAGCCGACGTTTCCCGCAGAGATCGGGGACCGAATTGCTGCGGCGTTCAACCCACAAGCTTGTGTCTGGTCGCATGCTCCCATTGCCGTCGACATTGAAAAACACCTGATCGAAGCGGTTGCAAAGCAGGCCGGGCTGCCGCTGGGAAGCGGCGGACATTTCACATCGGGTGGTTCGGAAGCGAACGCAACGGCTTTCCTATGCGCGTTGATGGCCGCAGAGCGCGGCTTTGCTGAAGACGGTACAGCGGCATTTTCCGGACGACCCCGAATCTACATTTCAGATGAAAGCCATCTGGCCTGGTTGAAGATCGCCAAACAATCCGGTGTCGGGCAGTTGTCAGTCTGTCGAATTCAAACAGATGGTTCAGGCCGTATGGATGCTGACCGACTCCGAGACGCGATAGAGAATGATCTTCGTTCTGGCAAGCGGCCGATTATGATTGCTGCGACTGCAGGCACCACCAATGCCGGAATGATCGACCCGCTGCACGCCTGCCGTGGTCTGGCCGATGAATTTGGTCTCTGGTTTCATGTCGATGCCGCTTGGGGCGGCGCGCTGATCTGCTCAACGCAACATCGTCATGAATTGGCGGGCATCGACAGCGCTGATTCAATCACCATTGATGCGCACAAGTGGTTTGCATCGACCATGGGTACGGGCATGTTCCTGATTCGAGAACCCAGTCTGCTGCCGCAGGTCTTTGGTGTGTCTACCAGCTATATGCCATCAAATGATGAAGCGATTGATCCCTACGTCAACTCTTTCCAGTGGTCTCGCAGGTTTTTGGGGATTCGCCTATTCATGTCATTGGCCATTGGTGGGTGGGCCGCCTATGAGGACCATATCGAGCACAGTATTCGTCTCGCGAACCGTTTTGCCAATGAACTAACTCAATACGGCTGGGTCCACGCAAACAGTAGCCCAATGGCGATTGCCTGCCTGAGGCCACCGCCCGGCGCGCCGGATGTCGAGGAAATCGTCGCCAAAGTGATTGAACTCGGCACGCACTGGATATCGGTAGCGAACTATGAGGGTCAGCCCGTCATTCGGATCTGCGTGACCAACTATGAGACGGACTGGGCTCATCTGGCGGCGCTAGTCACTCTGCTCAGAAGCATTGTGGAGTGACGCCGGAAATAGGCTGCAGCGATCTTGATCGGCGCGTTGAATGACGTCTGGAACCGCTCGCGGAGAATTTGACAACGAGGTGCCTTATGTGGCGTAACACCGTATTCTTTTGGTTCGTGATAGCGCTGGCGCTGGCCTCCTGCACTAAGTACGAAGGCGCGCATGACGCGTCGAGCATGGTGCTTCCGGGCGGCGATGCTGCGCTACTTACTCCCTCGTTGGAACGACTGGCGATTCCGAATGCGCCGGCTGATGCGATCAGCGAACGCGGTACCTTGCGCGTGCCCGTGAATCGTTCAGTGAGTTCGGGTCAGGCATTGGATCTTGAATTTTTCCGCTTCAAACGCCTGGCGGAAGCCGATCCGGACACGCCGCCAATCTTTCTGTTGCGAGGGGGCCCCGGCTACCCCGGGCTCGGAGATGCCGTTGAGAGCGAGGCATTCTATGAGCGGGCCATCTTGCGCTACACGCGACTCACGGACTTGGTGATCATCGGACAGCGCGGCTTTGGCAGTTCGGGTGACCTGTCATGCCCAGGCGTCGCCCGGTCGCCCTACGATGAGGTGGACACCTCTGAGAAAAGTCGGGCGCGCTATCGACGCACCGCTGAGATGTGTCGAGACCATTATTTGCAGCAAGGCCTTGACCTCAGTGGCTACAACATCAAGGAAATGGCCGATGACGTGGCGGACGTAGCAACGAGCCTGGGCTATCAGTCGATCCAATTGAAAGGCAGCAGTTTTGGCGCGTTCTGGAGTATTGCTGTCTTGCGACAGCATCCTGACCTGGTTGAGAGAGCGACCCTGAGCGCGCTCGAGGGTCCCGATCACACGATCGATCGTCCAACGGCGGTGAAGACCACACTGACAAACATCGCCAACGCTGCTGCCCAATCAGAAAGGTATCAGGAACGCATTCCAGAAGAAGGCTTGATTGACGCCTATCAATCGACAATCGACGCGGCAGACAGGGAACCCTTCGTCGTCTCCTTTGACGACGAAGAGACAGGCGCCTCGATCACGATCAATATCGATGGTGATGCCTTGCGACGTTTTTCCTATGGTGTGACTAATCGGCCGAACTATCGATATGTGATGCATGACTGGCCAGATGACTTGCTCAACATCATCGAAGGAAACTTTGATGTGGTGGCGCCATTGCTTTACCGCTACTCAACGGGGACCGATGCCGACAGCGCTGCTGAAGAGATTATCGAATGTAGCTCGGGCATTTCACCAGAGCGCCGCGCTGAGATTGCCCAGGATCCCGCCATCGCATTCGTGGGAACGCCAGCCCTTCTTGATGAGCGGATCTGTGACCTTTGGGGTGAGGCCGTCGTCGATATGGATCGAAGTGACTTTGATATCGACGTTCCGACACTGCTGATTTCCGGTACCTGGGATATCTCTACGCCCTACGACCAAGCCAAAACCGTTCGACAACTTTTTCGCGATCATCACTTCGTGACCGTGGAGGGCGGCTCACACGGTGCGATCTTTGAGGCGGAGGAAACCGACCCGGCGTTTCTGGCGGCACTATTCGAGTGGTACGTGACTGGCAGCAAGCAGAACTTGCCAGACGTCGTTGAACTCCCGGCGCTGGATTGGCAAGGCGGTAACTAGACACCCTGGGAGTTTGAATCCGCCCGCCCGAGCAAGAACTCTTCTGAGCGAAGAGATTCGGACTTGACGAGACGATGTCGGTGACGCGCGCGAGCCGCCCGTTGTGCGTCTCCTCTCAGCCCCAATAGTCGGCTCGGTTAGAACGGGTGTCGGTAGGAAAGATCGATGGGCCCTCCGACGCTCGTTTGACTGAATGCGCGCCAGGGGAGGGCGTTGTCGCTGGCTGTCCAGGCGAGGCGTTTGAGTACGAATCAAGGTCAACCTATACTCGATCGCTCGGCACGGACTCAAGACCGATTGAATGAACCAAGCTCTGGAATCGACGGCAATGCTGCTGCAGCGGGTCGCGAATGACGACGAAGCTGCCCGCGAACAATTGTTTCGACAGTTCCTGCCTACGATTACTCGCTGGGCGCACGGTCGCCTGCCGGCCTATGCGCGTGACCTGTCCGATACGCACGATATGGTGCAGGTCGCGCTGATGCGCACGCTCGATCAGATCGATCAATTCGATGCACTGCGTGAGGGCGCCTTTCTGGCCTACCTGCGCAAGATCATGCTGAACAACATCCGGATGGAGATCCGACGTGTGACGCGCCGTAACCAGCATGGATTCGACGATTCCGAGATCGAGCTGCAGGATCCTGACGCCTCGGTGGTGAGCAAGGTCATCGGCTCGGACGTGCTTGAGCAGTATGAGGCAGCACTGATGAAACTCAGCGACAAGGCCCGCGAAGCGGTAATCCTGCGGGTCGAGTTTGGCTATTCCTTCGAAGAAATCGCTCTGGCAACCGATACACCGTCGGCCAACAGTGCGCGCATGCTGGTGTCCCGTTCGCTGGTTCAGCTGGCCGAGGCCATGGGATGAGCGAACGAGATCTGAAAGTCGACGAGCGTGCGCGCAGCGTTCTGCAGCGGCTGAGCGGATCAACGGAATCGCTGGACACCTCAGGATCTTACGACAGGAACGCCCGGCTGGCCGAGCGACTGCAGCAGATCGAACAGCTGTTTTTGCTCCACGGAGGACAGCGCAGCGGCCCGGATACGGGAGAGATTCTCTTCGAATGGGGCCATCTCCAGGTGCTGGAACCGTTGGGTGAGGGCAGTTTTGGCGAGGTCTATCGGGTCTATGACCGTGCCCTGGATCGTGATGTGGCGCTCAAGCTGCTCAAGACCGATCACGATCGGCCCTTCCAGTCGCAGTTGTTTTTGCATGAAGGCCGTCAGCTGGCCATGGTGCGTCACCGCAACGTGCTCGCGGTGCACGGCGCTGCGGTCCATGACGGGCGCCCGGGCCTCTGGACCGATCTTATCGACGGCGAGACGGCGCAGGACGATCAGTACCGAACGCTGCTGTCCCGTCAGGACGACGCGCTTGAGTTCATCGAATCGATGACGCTGGCGCTGCAGGCAGTCCATGCGTCGGGACTGGTCCATGGCGATATCAAGCCCGGCAACGTGATGCGCGATGCCGCCGGCGAGTGGATTCTGATGGATTTCGGGGCCAGTCTGGACTATCGCAACGCGGATCAGGCTCCGGCTATCGCTTCCGGCACACCGCTATACATGGCGCCCGAGGTCGTGCTGGGTGCCGCGTCCAACGTCACAACCGATATTTATTCCATGGGCGCGCTGTTCTACCGAGTGCTCGTAGGCTCCTCGCCCTTCGAGGTTCGCCAATGGAGCGAGCTCAAGGCGCTGCACGAGAGCCATCAGCAAGCGCCGCGTGCGCGGCTTGCCGATGATCCCAACGGCCGAATCGGTGCCTTGATCGATCGGATGCTGGCGATTGATCCAGCGCTGCGGCCGGATCCTGGCCAGATTCTCGCTGAAATACAGGCGATCCGCGAAGCGCCGCATCGACGCTTCCGACGCCTTGCCCTGGGCAGTATTGCCGTCGTGCTGATCACAGGTCTGGTGGCCACCAGTATCGGGTTCTTCCGGGCTGAATCGGCGCTGGAGCAGGCCCAAGTCGAGCAGTCCAATACCGAGGCCGTCAATCGGTTTTTGCAGCGCATCCTGGTCACACCGTCTTCAACCGGGCGCGTCCGCGACCTCACGGTTGAGGATATGCTCCTAACCGCCGCGAACGACACCGAAAGCGCGCTGGCAGACCAACCCCGAGCACAAGTATCCGTCCGTCGTATGCTGGCCGAGTCCTTCAACGTGTTGGACCGTCCAGAGCTGGCGCTAGAACAGATTCAGCTGGCGCGCTTAACGCTGTTTGAAAACCAGATTCTGATGCCCGATCTGTCGCGTCGCTTGGACCTGTTCGAGATTCGTGCTGCGGAGATCGAAGGGCGCCATGAGGAAAGCCTCGTGCTCATCGGTGACTTCATGGATCGCCATTTCGAAGCGCTAGGCGATGATCACCCGCGGATTCGCTGGGCTCGCCTTTATCAGATAACGAATTTGATCACGCTCAGTCGCCATCAGGAGGCGTTGACCATCTTGGAAAACCACTTTGCCGAGATGCCTTCGCCGGAGCCTTTGCAGCAGAATTATGGTTATGGAGTGCTCCAGTCTTGGGTAGGCGTCTATGCAGGGCTAGGGCGCGTTCAAGATACGCTAGCCCGCGCGCAGGGTGCCGTGGACTGGCTTCGACAATATCCCGTAGTGCATCCGTTCAATGAGATTGACGCGATGTTTGCTCTAGCGTCTGCTCTCAGCGACGCCAATCAGCATGAGCGTGCAATTGAAGTCCTGAAGCAACTTCTGCCCTTGATCGAGCGAGTGTACAGTCGCGATTCACGCGAATACATCGCGGTTTGGATCAACCTTGCCGCCTATCAGCGTGAGTCGGGACAAGTGGATGAGGCGCAAGAGACCATGGAGCAAGGGCTCGACCTGATGCGTCGCTTTCCAGGGTCTTCTACGATCACGATGGAGCTGACTGTTCAGATGAACCTCGCCAATCTGATCAACGCCAATGGCGACGCTCAGCGGGCGGAGACGATGATGCGAGAGAATTTGTCCCGAATGCTGACACACTTGGGCCCGACTCATCAGAACACGCTCATCCAGCAGTACAACCTGGCTGAGCTGTTGAATGACCAGGGACGGCATGAGGAAGCTCGGGTAATGGCCGAGCAGACCGTGGCAAGCAAACGGGAGACGCTGGGCCCGACGCATCAATTGACGCTAATGAGCATGGACAATCTGGCAGTGGCGCTGAGGGGCCTTGGCCGAGGTGAAGAAGCCATCGAGCTCCACAATCGCGCACTGGCTTCGATGATCGAGCAACTGGGGCAAGATCACCCGAACTCGCTACTCCTTGCACGTAATCGCTTGGCGACGCTGGTCAGCGTCTCACCGGAGCAGATTGAACCGCGTGAGATTGAAGCGATGGTCCAGCGCCACGAGCAAGCGCTGGGTGATGACCATTTCGACACGAAGAAAGCACGCGCGCTGTTGTACTAAAGCCAAGGCGCAGCGCTATCGTCTCCTATACCATGGACTCGCACCAATCAAAC
>JBCDLQ010000118.1:0-6740 GCA_039414335.1 Pseudomonadota bacterium
CGCCAGAGCTGCAGGCGATCAAAGAGCGTCGGTGCAATGACCCGCAGGTTCTTTTCCTTCACTGGCGGGTTGCCCAACAGGTACCAGGCCGCTTCATTGATCTGGCGGATCTTGCCGACGCCGTCCACCACGATCACGCCGGAACGCATCCGGTGGATGATCAGTTCATTGACTTGTTCCAGGTTGGCCATGTCGGCGCCGCGTCGTTCGGCCAGCAGCTGGTATTCGCGACCCCACCTACCGAGCAGGGAACAGCCCAGCGCGGTCACGAAGGCGGCAATGCCGTAGAGACCGGCTTGTACCACCTTGGAGGCCATTGGCATCTGCTGGGATGCCAATGTGGCGTCGATCACCAGGCCAATCGTGACGAGGCTGGCAAACAGCAGGGCCGTTCGAAGCGACAGCAGCAGACCGGCGATGCCGATATAGAACAGCAGCAGAATGACCAGGCCGCTTTCGATGCCGCCAAAGCAGTGGAGCACGAGGCTGATGATGATTAGGTCGGTCGCCAGTGAGAATGACGCCAGCTCGAAGGGTTGTGCGGTCTGGCGAAGGTGCACGAACATGAAGATCGCGGCTGCGCCCAAATAGGTCAGGGCAGCGGCCTGCAATAGAAAGACCTTGTAGTTCGGCGTCAGCTCTGCTGCCAGGCCACTGTAGGCCAGGGACAGGATGATGGGTGCGAGGACAACACGGAAGCCGTTGAGGTAGTGCAGCGCGCGACGAATGATGTCCTTGTCGGCAACCAGTGACGTTCGAGATTTCAAATTCGCCTCCGATAGGAACTCGAATGCCGGACAACCCCCGTCTGGCCCGGTGCGCTGATCAATTTCGACAGTATAGCGGCATTCTTTCGCATTGATAATTGCCAGCCCGTGTTGGAAAATATGGGGTTGGCGGGGCGGCGTGTGCGCCTCTCTCATCTCGTTCAGGCGGTCCTGAGATTCGGATCGCTCCGATCAATTCAGCAGATCAATTCCTAAGGATTTCAGCGAATGAATTTTCATGAGTACCAGGCCAAGGTCCTGTTTGCCGAGTACGGCATTCCGGTGCCCAAGGGAGAACTGGCGACCACGGCGGATGAAGCCGTCGCGGCGGCCGAGAAAGTAGGTGGATCGCAGTGGGTGGTCAAGGCGCAGGTGCATGCCGGCGGCCGCGGCAAGGCCGGTGGCGTGAAGTTCGCCCGCAGTCTTGAGGAAGTGCGGTCCGAAGCCGAGCGCATGCTGGGCATGTCGATCGAAACCTACCAGACCGCAGGGCTGGCACTGCCGGTCAACAGCGTGCTGATTGCCGAAGCCACGGACATCAAGCAGGAACTCTATCTGGGTGCCCTGGTTGACCGTGCGCATCGCGCCGTGGTTTTCATGGGTTCGGCTGCCGGTGGTGTGGACATCGAGCAGGTGGCGGCTGAAACGCCGGAGAAGATCATCACCGCTGTGGTCGATAACGCGGCCGGCTTCATGCCTTACCAGGCTCGCGACATCGGCTTTGGCATGGGTCTGAACGCCAAGCAGGTCCGCCAGCTGACCAAGATCATGCAGGGTCTCTACGAGCTGTTCATCGACAAGGACATCAGCCTGATCGAGGTCAATCCGCTGATCATCGACGGCAATGATGATCTGATCGCACTCGATGCGAAACTCAACGCCGACGACAACGCCCTGTTCCGTCACCCGGCGCTGGCCGAGATGCGTGATGAGTCGCAGGAAGACCCGACTGAACTGGCGGCCAGCAAGCACGAGCTGAACTACGTCACCCTGGACGGCAACATTGCCTGCATGGTCAATGGTGCCGGCCTGGCCATGGCGACCATGGACGTGGTCAAGCTGGCGGGCGGTGAGCCGGCCAACTTCCTGGATGTGGGGGGTGGCACTAACGCTGAGCGCGTCAAGGAGGCCTTCAAGCTGATCCTGTCCGACGACAAGGTGCGCGCCATTCTGGTCAACATCTTCGGCGGCATCGTCCGCTGCGACCTGATTGCCGAAGGGATCATCAATGCGGTCAAGGAGATCGATGTGAAGGTGCCGGTGGTGGTTCGCCTGGAAGGCACCAACGTGGACCAGGGCAAGCAGCTGCTGGCCGACAGTGGATTCGCCATCATCCCGGCGGATGACCTCAATGACGGTGCCCGTAAGGCCGTGGAAGCGGCTGCGGCCTGAAGGAAGACAAGACAATGAGCGTACTTATCAACAAGAACACCAAAGTCATCGTCCAGGGTTTCACTGGATCCCAGGGCACCTTCCATTCCGAGCAGGCCATCGCCTACGGTACGCAGCTGGTCGGTGGCGTGACCCCAGGCAAGGGCGGCCAGTCGCATCTGGATCGCCCGGTTTTCGATACGGTTGATCAAGCCGTCGAAGGGACCGGTGCCGATGCGTCCATGATCTTCGTGCCGCCGCCCTTTGCAGCCGACGCCATTCTCGAAGCGGCCGACGCGGGCGTCCGAGTGGTCGTCTGCATCACGGAAGGCATTCCCGTACTGGACATGATGCGCGTCAAAGCTGCCCTCTCCGATTACGAGGACGTCACCCTGATTGGCCCGAACTGCCCAGGCATCATCACGCCGGGCGAGTGCAAGATCGGCATCATGCCAGGCAAGATTCACAAGCCGGGCAAGGTTGGCATTGTGTCGCGTTCCGGAACCCTGACCTATGAGGCGGTCTTCCAGACCACCCAGGCCGGTCTGGGTCAGTCGACCTGCATTGGTATCGGCGGTGACCCGATCAACGGCATGAACTTCGTCGATTGCTTGTCCCTGTTCCAGGATGATCCCGAGACTGAGGGCATGATCATGGTCGGCGAGATCGGTGGTTCGGCCGAGGAAGAGGCCGCCGAATTCATCGCTGAGAACGTCACGAAGCCCGTGGTTGGCTACATCGCAGGCGTCACGGCGCCTCCGGGCAAGCGCATGGGCCACGCTGGCGCCATCATTTCTGGCGGCCAGGGCACGGCCGAGGCCAAGTACGCGGCGCTGGATGCCGCTGGCGTGACCACGGTTCGCTCGCCGGTGGAACTGGGCGCGGCGATCGCCGACCGACTGAAGTAATACTGCAGTACTCTGTTCGGGGTCAGCCACTGGCTGGCCCCGATTCTTTTCCTATCGCTCTGAACAGGGCCCCGCTTGATGCTCAAGATTGCGCTTGCCCAGGATGATTTCCTGGTTGGTCATATCACCGGTAATCGAGACCTGATTCTCGAACAGGTCCGGCGCGCCAGGGACGAGCTGCAGGCCGATCTGATTCTTTTTCCCGAACTCGCCCTGACCGGCTACCCGCCTGAAGATCTCGTGCTGCGCCCAGGCTTCATGCGCCGGACTGAGGCTTTGCTGGCCGAAATTGCCGAACAGGTTCACGGCATCGATGTCATCGTCGGCCATCCCCGCTGCGGGGAAGGCCAGGCGCGCTACAACTCCGTGTCCTGGCTGCGCGATGGGCAGGTGCTAGGGGTCTATGACAAATGGGACCTCCCGAACTATGCCGTGTTCGATGAACGGCGCTATTTCGTCCGCGGCGAGACGCCGCTGGTGATCGACGTCAGGGGCGTGAAAGTGGGTGTCGTGATCTGCGAAGACACCTGGTCACCAGAAGCCTGTCAGGGGGCCAAGGCGGCCGGCGCACAGGTGATCCTGTCAGCCAATGCCTCGCCGTACTATCGTCGCAAGCACCTGGATCGACAGGCGATGCTCAAGGAGCGCCATGAAGAGACGGGTCTGCCCATTGTTTATCTGAACTGTGTGGGTGGCCAGGACGAACTGGTCTTCGACGGCCACTCGCTGTTCATTGACGGGCAGGGCCAGATGTCGCCGCCTGCACCGCTTTGCGAAGAAGCGCTTCTGCTGGTCGGATTTGACGCAGGCATGGGGCAGTTGAAAGCCATCGACTGGCCCGGCGGTGAAGTGGACGATCTGCCGGTGATCTATCGGGTGCTGCAGCGCGGACTGCGGGACTATGTCCTCAAGAACAAGTTCGATTCGGTGGTGTTCGGCTTGTCGGGCGGCATCGATTCCAGCCTGACCGCAGCCATTGCTGTCGATGCGCTCGGGGCGGACAAGGTGCTCGGCGTCATGATGCCCTCGCGCCATACGTCAGAGCTGTCCCTGATCCTGGCGACCGAGCAGGTCGACCTGCTGGGGATGCGCTATGACAACATCTCCATCGAACCGATCTATCAGGCCATGCTGAAACAGCTGGCCGAAGTCTTTGCTGGCCGTTCGGAAAACTTTACCGAGGAGAACCTGCAGGCTCGCGCGCGCGGCAACATCATCATGGCCTTGTCCAACAAGTTCGGGCCGCTGCCCCTGGCCACCAGCAACAAGAGCGAGCTGGCGACGGGTTATTCGACGATCTATGGCGACATGTGCGGCGGTTTCAGTCCGATCAAGGACTGCCTCAAGCAGCTGGTCTACCAGCTCGCAGACTGGCGCAATCAGCAGTCGCCGGCGATTCCCCAGGGCATCATCGACCGGCCACCTTCCGCGGAACTGCGACCCGATCAAACCGACCAGGACAGCTTGCCGGACTACGATGTGCTCGATCGCATCATCACGGCCTATGTCGAAGAGGATCGCCCCATCGCTGAGATCGTGGCCCTGGGCATCGATGAGAAACAGGTGCGTCGCGTGGCAGCCATGGTGCTGACGGCCGAGTACAAGCGCCGACAGGGTGCACCGGGCCCGCGCATTACCCGCAAGGCTTTCGGACGAGATCGGCGCTACCCGATCACATCGGGCTGGCGCGACAGCGGCATCGTCGGCTAACTCGTCACCGGGTCGTCATCGCCTTTCGGCACACTCACGTCCCTCGACTGACTACGGATGAGATGGCTCGATGCGATGCCTGGCGGCGGTCCTGTTGGCCGTATTCAGCACTTCCCTGTGCGCACAGAACCTGGATGACCCCCGGCTGGATCCCGGCATACGGGACTGGATCGGCGAGCGGCACAATCTCCCCGTCGTGGTTCGGCTAGCGCCGCCCATGTCCGCTGCCCGTGACACCTGGCGCTTGCTGCGACGCGCCGTCGGTACCCGCTACGGCGAGATTGAGCAGACGCCCAATGGGAATCGTGAATTCTTCGCTCGCGTCGACCGTAACGGGCTCGCCATTTTGCTTAGTGTGGAGCAAGTCGAAGCCGTCTACCGTCCCTTTGAAATGACCTTGCCGGGCGAGGACTGAGCTCGCCCTCGAATCAGAGGAATTACAGAACGCCCGCGATTCGACGCACGGCGTCCTTCAGATTGTCCAGGCTGCAGGCGAAGGACAGACGCAGATGCCCCGGCGCGCCAAAGGCCGTACCCGGCACGGTGGCAACGCCTGCCTTTTCCAGCAGCAGCTCGGCAAACTCCAGATCGTCCTGCAGCCCCAGCGACTCGATGGCCTCTCGGCAGTCGGCAAACACGTAGAACGCGCCCTGACCGGCCGTGCAGCGAATGCCCGGCAAGCGGTCCAGAGACGGGACAAGCCAGTCATGACGCTGCTTGAATTCGCGTCGCATCGTTTCAACACAGGATTGATCGCCGGCAAGAGCGGCCGTTGCGGCGGCCTGCGAGACGGAGCAGGGGTTGGAGGTGCTCTGGCCCTGGATCTTGCGCATCTCTTTGATCAGATCGGCGGGTCCAGCGGCATAGCCGATGCGCCAGCCGGTCATCGCGTAAGCCTTGGAGACGCCGTTGACGATCACCAGCCGTTCCTTCAGGGCGGGGGCGACTTGAGCCAGGCTGAGGAAGGGTTCGTCAGCCCACCAGATGTGCTCGTAAATGTCGTCCGAGCAGATCGTCACCTTCGGATACTCGAGCAGCACCTCGGCCAGTTCCGTCAGCTGCTTGCGGCCGTAGGCCCGGCCCGTCGGGTTGCTGGGTGAGTTGAAGATCAGCAGTCGGGTCTGGTCCGTAATCGCCGAACGCAGCTGGGCGGCGGTGATGCAGTAGTCGGTTTTCTCATCGGCACTGAGAATGACCGGAGCGGCGCCGGCCAGGCGCACCATGTCCGGATAGGAGACCCAGTACGGTGCCGGGATCAGTACCTCGTCGCCTTCATCCAGCAGGGCCTGCAGCAGGTTGTAGATCGATTGCTTGGCGCCGGATGAGACCAGAATCTCATTGGCGGCGTAATCGAGTTTCTGATCGCGCGAGAGCTTGCCGATGATGGCCTGCTTGAGCGCGGGTGTGCCGTCCACGGCCGTATAGCGGGTCTGGCCCGCGTTGATCGCTTCGATCGCGGCTTCTCGGACATGTTCGGGCGTGTCGAAATCGGGCTCGCCCATGCTCAGGGAGAGAATGTCAAGGCCCTCGGCCCGCAGTTCGGCCGCCTTCATGCTCATGGCAATCGTGGCTGAGGGTTTGACTTGGGCGACGCGCGAAGAAAAGCGAATACTCACGGAGATTCTCCCTGAACGAGGATAGGATGGACACCCTGAGCTCCCGGTGTCCCGTTACAGAGAATTATAGTATGTCGCGCCGCTTCCGAATGGCATCCAGCTATAAACCGGCTGGTGATCAGCCGACCGCCATCGAGGCCCTGGTTCAGGGCCTGAATGCGGGGCATTCGCATCAGACCCTGCTCGGCGTGACCGGCTCGGGCAAGACCTTCACCATGGCCAATGTGATCGAGCGCGTCCAGCGCCCGGCGATTGTCATGGCGCCGAACAAGACCCTGGCGGCCCAGCTGTACGGGGAGTTCAAGGCCTTTTTCCCGGACAACGCCGTCGAATACTTCGTGTCCTACTACGACTATTACCAGCCCGAG
>JBCDLQ010000119.1:0-6715 GCA_039414335.1 Pseudomonadota bacterium
CAGCGCCTTCTGCAGTCGGCGGCGCAAGCGCAGGTCATAGCCACCCGTGGTCAAGACGACCTCCTTGGCGCGCACCTGGCCCTGTTCGGACCGCAATACCCAGTCGCCCCCGTCCCGCTCGATGGAACGAATCCGGGTCTGGCTCCAGACCTTCCCACCGCGTTCGATAAAGCAGCGCGCCAGTTCACGAATATGACGCAGGGGATGGAAGTGGAAACTGCCGGGCTCATGCAAGCCCGCGCCGTAGCGCTTCGAATCGACGTGTGCCGCGCACTCGTCTGGATCCAGCCAAGTCAGTTCGAATCCGAGTCGTCGATGCATACGGTCGGCAAAGGCCTTCAACGTCGGCGAGTCATGGAACCAGTCGGTCAGAACGACACCCGCACCGTTAGCCTGGCAGTCCAACTGATAGTCGTCGATACGCTTGCGAATCCGCTGCACGGACTGGCGCGTCCAGCCGTGCAGGCGACGTGCGCCTTCATCCCCCAGTTGATCCGCCAGGCTGTCATTGCTCAGGGAATAACCGCTGAACACAAAGCCGCCGTTCCGACCCGAGGCGCCAGCACCGACGTGATCGGCCTCGATCAAGGCGACTCGGTCGATGCCCTTCTCGAGGCTGCTCAATGCTGTAGTCATACCGGCCAGTCCGCCGCCGATCACGGCCAGATCGACCGACTCGTTGCCTGTCAGGGGCTCGGATCCGGTCCGATCGGGACCGGCCTCATCGGCGTACCAGCTGGTGCCGGGCCAACGGTCTGAACTCATGGGCGCTCCACGCTCCGGTGATAAACTACGTATCAAACAATATTCGGGGTCTGCCGATGGGCAAGTCAAGTAAGTACAGCGCGAAGGTGCCGGACGAGAACGGCATCATTCCCTACAGCGATGAAGAGCACGGTGTCTGGGCCGACCTCTACACCAGGCAGATGCAGATTATCGACGGCCGGGTCGCTCAAGAATTCCTCGATGGCCTGGATATGCTGGGCCTGCCGGCAGATCGCATCCCGCAGCCCACTGAGGTTTCCAGCGTCCTGATGGAACGCACCGGTTGGCAGGTCGAACCGGTCCCGGCGCTGATCAATTTCGATCGCTTCTTCAAGCTGCTGGCGGATCGCCGATTCCCGGCTGCGTCCTTCATCCGCACGCGCGAAGACATGGACTATCTCCAGGAGCCGGACATCTTCCACGAGATCTTCGGTCACACCACCATGCTCACGCACCAAGCCTTTGCGGACTTCACCGAGGCCTACGGAAAAGCCGGTGTCAAGGCGAGCAAGGAAGAACGCGTCTTCCTGGCCAGACTCTACTGGTTCACGGTGGAATTCGGGCTGCTGCAGACCAGAGACGGGCTGCGCATCTACGGCGGCGGTATCGCTTCTTCGCCCGGTGAAACGGTCTATTCCCTGGAGAGCGACGAGCCCCTGCGCCGTCCCTTCGATCCGATCGAAGCCCTGCGCACGCCCTACCGGATCGATATCTTCCAGCCGGTCTATTTCATTCTCGATCAGATGAATGATCTGTTCGAACTTTCGAGCGCCGATCTGCTCTCATTGATTCGTGAAGCGCGGGCTCTTGGGCGATTCGAACCTACCTACCCCCCCAAACAGAAGGAAGCTGCCTGATCATGAGTAATGATCAACTGAGCCAACGCAAGTGCCTGCCCTGCGAGGGCGGAACGGAACCCTTGAGCGCTGAGCGTATCGACGTGCTGCTGCCGCAGATTCCCGGCTGGCAGGTCGACGACGAGAACAAGAAAATCTATCGACGTTTCGAATTCAAAGGCTTCTACAAGACCATGGCCTTCATCAACGCCATGGCGTGGATTGCCAACCAGGAAGCCCATCATCCTGACTTCGAAGCCGGCTACAACTTCTGCCTGGTTCACTTCACGACCCATGCGATCGATGGCCTGAGCGAGAACGACTTCATCTGCGCGGCCAAGGTCAACGCATTGCTCGATGACTGATCTGGCCGCTGTTGATCGGGATTCAACCGAGTTCCAGTCGCTGATCGGCGATCTGGCCTCGGCACGCGCCGCCGTCAATGACATCATCGTCGACAAGGCTGACGCCATCGATCTTGCCTTTGGCGCACTGCTTGCCGGCGGTCATCTGCTGGTCGAAGACTTGCCGGGTGTCGGCAAGACGACGTTGGCTCATGCGCTGTCATTGGCCGTTGGCGGGAGCTGGAATCGCATCCAGTTCACCAACGACATGCTGCCCGCCGATATTCTAGGAGTGTCGGTCTTCAATCGCGACAATTCGGAGTTTGAGTTTCGCCCCGGCCCCATCTTTGCGAACGTGGTGCTGGCCGACGAAATCAACCGCGCCACGCCGCGAACGCAATCGGCGCTGCTCGAGGCCATGGCCGAAGGTCAAGTGACCGTCGACGGCCAGACCCACGCCCTGCCTCGGCCCTTCTTTGTCATCGCCACCCAGAACCCACTGGACCTGACCGGCACCTATCCGCTGCCCGACTCCCAGCTGGATCGCTTCCTGCTGAGAATCGGCATTGGCTACCCGTCTGCCGCGGAAGAGCGACGCCTCCTGACCGAGCCCGATCGCAAGGACCTGCTCTCCGCCATGCCGTGTATTCTCGATCCGGAGCGGTTCCGCCAACTGATCAAGGCGGCCAGCGAACTGCATGTGTCGGAGCCCGTTCTGGATTACATCCAGGCATTGGTGCAAGCAACGCGGACGCATGCGGCCATCCGAGCGGGTTTGTCTCCTCGAGGCGCGCTGGCGCTGATCCAGACCTCCCGCGCGCTGGCCTTTCTCAAGGGTCTGGATTTCCTGACGCCAGACATCGTCAAGAGCGTCTTCGCACCGCTGGCCGAACACCGCCTGCAGACAAGCAGCGAATCCGGACTGAGCAGCGCAGACGTGGTCAATGAGCTTCTTGAGACCACCGCGGTGCCGTGAGCACAAGCCTGCTTTCTAACACGGGGAAACAAGGCTGGTCAGAACGGCTGAAGCAGCGTATCCAGCGGGCCTGGGATCAACGAATGAACCAGTGGCTGCAGCGACGCGCCAAGGTCACCCCGCCCCTTACGCTCGCCTACCGACAGATCTTCATCCTGCCGACACGATTCGGCTGGCTCCTCGGCCTGTTGATGTTCGGGATGCTCATGGGCAGCCTTAATTTCAACAACAATCTGGGTCTGCTGACAACCTTTGTGGTCGCAGGCATGGCCCTGAATTCCATGCTGATCGCCTATCGAAACCTGCGCGGCCTCGAGGTGGTGCGCTGCCAGAGCGATCGCGTATTCGCCGGTCAGGACGCAACCCTGCGAATCAGCTTGCGAAACACGGAAGATCGACGACGCCCTGGCGTGGTTTTTACGGGTACAGATGGCCATCACGAAGTCGATATTGAACCCATGGCCACGGCCGAGGCTGACCTGCCGATCGCTACCCGCCAGCGAGGCTGGCTTACAGTGGGGAGGATCGGAATGCAGACCACCCACCCGACCGGGCTGTTTAAGGCCTGGGCCTGGTTCTGGGCCGAACGTCCGATGCTGGTCTGGCCCGAGCCCGCTCCAATGCCTCCTCCGCTCCCCTCCTCTCAGGGTGACGAGACGGGCGCCAGGCTTCGGCGAGAGCCTGAAGGCGAAACCTTCTACAGCTTGCGCAGTTGGCGCCAGGGCGATCCACTGCACCGAATTGCCTGGAAAGCCAGTCAGCGCCATCAGACCCTGTTGGCCAGAGAGTTTCGTTCCGAAGAAGCCGACCACCTGGACCTTGACCTGGCGGCAACAGGTGGGCGCGATCTGGAAGAGCGGATCAGCATTCTGACTGCCTGGCTGTTGCAGGCTGCCCGTGAAGGTCAGACCTGGAGTCTGACGGCGGGCGCCCAGCAGCTCGGCCCGGATCGAGGCGAGTCTCACCTTTACCGTTGTCTCGACACGCTGGCAGAACTGTGAGCCAAGCCAAAGGCATCAACACGCATCCACCCATGCGCGTCGTCTTCTGGACGATCGCCGCCCTGTCGATTGCCGCGGCACCTCATCTCCTGGCGATGCCGATACAGCTGTCCATCACGATCGTGGCGGTGCTGGCCTGGAGAACGGCGTCGGCGCGCTGGAGCTGGCGCCCGATCCCGGCCTGGATCCGCGTCATCATTACCTTGGCGCTGTTGTTTCTGGTCGCCGTCAGCTTCGGTGGACTCTGGGGACGCCGTGCGGCCACAGCCCTGCTCTGCGTGATGCTGGCCGCCAAGATGATGGAGATGTACCGGGTCCGGGACATGCGTCTCGTTGCGTCCGTTTCGTTCTTTCTGATAGCGACCCAGTTTCTGTTCGACGAGAGTTTGATCTACCTGATCTATCTGCTGGTTGGCTGCTGGACCAGCACCATGGCGCTGACCCGAATCCAACAGGTGCGATTGGAGGATCATCAGTTCTTTGACACGGGCAGTGAAGATCGCAATCTTGCGAAGGATTCAACGCAATTGCTGCTCATGGGATTGCCACTGGCATTGACCCTGTTCTTCCTCTTTCCCAGGCTCGCCCAACCCCTTTGGGGGCTTCCGGACGATGCGCTGGACGGTAAGACAGGCCTATCCGAGACCATGTCGCCAGGCTCGATTGCCAACCTCTATTCGGATGACTCGCCGGCGTTTCGCGGTGAGTTTGCCAGCGGGCGACCACCCCCACCGGAAGATCGCTACTGGCGAGGACCCGTGCTCTGGGACTTCAATGGAACCACCTGGAGCCCCAATTTCTTCTCGGAATCAACCGCTCCGGAGCGAGTCCCCCTGGGTGACAACGCGATCAGCTATGAGGTCCAGATGGAGCCGAACGAGCGACGCTGGTTGCTGGCCTTAGACTATCCCGTCTCAACCGATCAATCCGGTGCGTTGCTACTTGTGGATTACCAATTGGTCAACGAAAATCCGATCACTACGCTGACTGCCTATAACGTCATATCAAATCCGGATTTCATTGATTCACCGGTTCTGCAATCACCCCTGCGTCTAGCCAGCATGCGGCTGCCAGAAGACCGCAACCCAAGAACGCTGGAAATGGCGAGTGAATGGCGCCAGCGCTACCCAGACGATCTCGAACTGGCCAATGCGGTACTTCGCTGGTTTAACGAGGAGCCCTTCTTCTACAGCCTGGAAACGGCACCGCTAGGGCGCCACGGCGCGGACGAATTCCTGTTCGACCTCCGCACGGGCTACTGCGAATACTATGCTTCGGCCTTCGCCATTCTCATGCGCGGCGCCGGAGTGCCCACGCGAGTCGTGACCGGGTATCAGGGTGGCTTCTGGAACGTCGCCGGCGAATATCTGCTGGTCAGACAGTCCGACGCCCATGCCTGGAATGAGATCTGGATCGAAGGACAGGGCTGGATTCGCGTCGATCCCACGGCAGCGGTATCACCCTCTCGAATCCTTGAGGGTTCGACTTCCGCCATTGGCGGGTCCCGCTTCTTCCTCGATTGGCCCCTGGTCAACAACCTCAGAAACCGGATGGATCGATTGCAGCACCTGTGGAACCAATGGGTGTTGGGCTTTGACGCGGAGGCTCAGGTCAGACTGCTGACACGCCTGGGTTTGCCGGAGCTGCGACCGACTCAGATCGCCTTGCTGATGCTGGGTGTATTGCTGGTAATTGTCCTGCCCCTCTCGCTGATCTTGTTGCGTGAGCTGCGACGGGGCGAATCCAGTCTGGCTCGCAAGGCCTGGCTGCGCCTTCAGCGGAAAATCAATCGACAGCTGAAATTGAAGCAAGGACCCGCAGAGACACCCAGAGAGTGGGTGAATCGGGTGACTGGCGCGCTTCAGCAACCGTCAGCGGAGTTGAAGCAGCTGCTCGAAGACTACGAACGTGTTCATTACGGACCCTACGCGCTCGAAGACCAGCAGGCGTTTCTCGATCTCACCCGTGCCTTTCCGATTTCCCGACTTCGGCGCATGTCCCCTGCCGGCTGAAGTTGAAGCTCGTCCGCGCAAGCCAAACTGAATTTTGATACAGTATCGGAATGAAACTGACCCGACGGCAGCAAGAAATTCTCGATTTCATTCTAGAATGCAAAGCGCGCGACGGATTCCCGCCTACGCGTGCTGAAATTGTCAGGCATTTCGGCTTTCGTTCTCCCAATGCCGCCCAATGCCATCTTCGAGCCCTCGCCGAGCATGGTGCCGTTCGGCTCGTCGCCGGAACGGCGCGTGGAATCATTCCAGTGGCCGAAGCGGATCCGCTGGCCAGCGTCCGTGAGCGCCAGGTGCCATTGATCGGGCGAGTGACGGCAGGCACACCCGTGCTCGCGGTCGAGAATCACGAATCGGATCTTGTTGTCGACCCAGCTCAATTCCGTCCACAGCCTGACTTCGCACTGCGCGTGGAAGGAGAGAGCATGATCAACGCGGGGATCTTCGATGGCGACCTGCTGCTCGTTCATCGGACACCGGAAGCGCGACAGGGCCAGGTCATCGTGGCCAGAGTCGATGACGAAATCACCGTCAAGCGTCTCCGTCGCAAGGGAAGAGCCCTCTACCTCGACCCGGAGAATCCTGTCTTTGAACCGATCAAGGTCGACTCCAGCATGGACTTCGCCATCGAAGGGCTGGGTGTTGGCGTACTGCGTTCCGCGCTCTGATTCAGCGCAGTAAGCATTGACGGTTCGACCCGTCAGTCGTGCCGCTCGAATCGGTCCGCGTCCTGCAGATAAGGCAAGGTTGAACGCAAGGCCTGCAGCCCTTCCAGGTCGAG
>JBCDLQ010000120.1:0-6666 GCA_039414335.1 Pseudomonadota bacterium
GTCTCTTTTGCAAACCCCTCCGCGGGGGCCCCACGCCCCCCGCCGCCGCCGGTCAGAAGATCAGATTGACCACCGTGAGCATCACCACCAGGAAGAGGATGCTCATCAAGCCACCGACCCGGATGAAATCCTTCACCCGATAACCGCCCGGGCCCATGATCAGGGCGTTGACCGGATGGGTCGGCAGGATGAAGGCATTCGAGGTGGCCAGGCCCACGATCAAGGCATACATGGCCGGACTCTGACCCGTTGCCAGGGCCAGGTTGATAGCAATGGGCACGAGCAACACCGTAGCACCCACATTCGACATCACCAGGGTGAAACTGGTCGCCAGTAGCACCAGCAGGATCTGCATGACGATCTCGGGCAAGCCGCCAACTAGGCCCAGCGCCTGCTCGGCCAGCCAGGCCGCCGTCGCCGTGACCTCCATGGCGATCCCGAGGGGAATCAGGCTGGCCATGAGAAATACCGTCTTCCAGCTCACCGACTGATAGGCCTCATCGATGCTGAGCACGCCGGTCAACACCATGCCCATGGCCCCGGTCAGGAGGGCGATCGACAGGCGGAAATCAGTGAACAGAATTAGCATCATCGACAGCAGGAAGAAGCCCAGCGCAAAGCCCACTTTCTGCGGCCGCTGCTCTTCCTTTGGAATATCGGTCGCCACGATCAGGTCCTTGTCGCGAGCCACCGTAGCCAGATCACGCCAGGTCGAGTGAGAGACCAGGCAGTCGCCGGGCTGCAGCGTTTCTTCCCGCAGGCCCTCGATGATGATGTCATTGCGGCGGTTGATGGCCAATACGGAAATGCCCATGCGCGATCGCAGCCGAGCCTCGGAGATGGTCTGCCCGATCAGGTTCGAACCCGGTGGAATCACGACCTCGGAAATACCCGCGCGCGTCGGATTGAAGAGCGCGCCGAAGGTCCTCAGTCGCGGCTGCAGACGCAGCTCATTGGCCAGGGCGAATTCACCGACCCGGGCCCGCGTACCCATGACGCCAAGCACGGTCCCGACCCAGATCATCTCGTCGGCGGGTGGGGCCAGGCGCGGCTTGTCCGTGTTCTGAATCGCCAGAAACAAGGGTGCGCCGTCGAGCTTTTCCGATTCGGAAATGCGCATGCCAACCAGGGGCGAATCGACCGTGACCAGCATCTCGTAGACGTCGCCCTGAATGCCGTAGACGTCGGCGAAATAGCTCTTGGTTCGGCCGGGTGACGCCGCACCCTTGGTCTCGATATTCGGCAGCAGCCGCGATCCCAGAAACAGGAAGTAGATCAGACCACCAGCCAGCAAGGACAGGCCCACGGGCGTGACGTCAAAAAGATCGAAGGGCTGTAAGGCCTCGGCGCCGGGCGGCAGGGATCGATTCGAGTTGAGGATCAGGTCGTTCAACAGGATCAGCGGCGAGGATCCGACCATGGTAATCGTGCCGCCCACGATGGCGCAGAAGCCCATCGGCATGAGCAGGCGCGGCAGGGGCAGATCCAGGCGGGCCGAAATCCGGCTGACCACGGGAAGAAACAGGGCCGTCGCGCCCGTGTTCTGCATGAAGCCTGAGGTGACCCCGACCGTCGACGACACCATGGTCATGATCCGCGATTCCGATCGACCACCCAGCTTGACGATGAAATTGGCGACCACGTTCATGACGCCAGTCCGATCCAGCCCGGCGCCGATGATCATCACGGCAATGACCGA
This sequence comes from Pseudomonadota bacterium, assembly GCA_039414335.1. GTDB lineage: Bacteria > Pseudomonadota > Gammaproteobacteria > Xanthomonadales > Wenzhouxiangellaceae > Wenzhouxiangella. Next base: position 1,700 of record JBCDLQ010000120.1, read on the forward strand.
GATCACTGCATTGGAGGCAAAGCCGTTGAAGAGTTCCTCACCCGGCACCAGACCCAGCAAGCCGATCAGCACCATAATGCAAATCGCCGCGATGTCGATGCGGACCACTTCGAAGGCGAACAGGCCCACCGTGAGGGCCAGCAGCATCAGCACCAGAATCATGTCGCCACTGAGCGTCAGACTGGCTTCCATGCGGGCGGGCGATCCTCGGTAAAGGGGTGAATGGACGGAGAGAGTTCTACCTTAACGCATCGATCGAAGCTTGGGCAGGGGTCTGGGCTGGACAGTCCTGCCGATTGGCTGGACGATCAGACCCGACGGGCCAGAATGTCCACGATCTCATGACCGCGTCGCTCCCCGCGCTTCTCGAAATGGGTATGGGGCCTCCAATCGGGCTGCGGGACATAGGGATCGCCCAGCAGCTCGAACTCTTGAACTTCGGCCAGCGCTTCCACCATCCATTCGGCGTAAGGCATCCAGTCCGTCGCCAGATGGAGCAGACCACCAGGCCGGATGCGCTCGGCGAGATGCCGCAAGAAAGGGGCCTGAATCAGGCGCCGCTTGTGATGACGCTTCTTGTGCCAGGGGTCGGGGAAGTAGATTCGCACCTGCTCGAGACTGCGAACAGGAACCTGCTGCTCCAATACGTCGACCGCATCGCGCATGGCGACTCGCACATTGTTCAGTTCGCCGCGCTCGATCGCCAGCAGCAAGCGGCCGACACCGGGCTCGTGGACCTCGATGCCGAGGAAATTGAACTGCGGCTCGTTGGCCGCCATCCAGGCCATGGCCTGGCCATTGCCACAGCCGATTTCGACAACCAGTGGTTGATCACCTGCAAAACTTCGGCGCACATCGTCGCTGTCACGCGGCACTTCGAATCGCGGCAGCAGCTCCGCCAGTGCGCGTTCCTGACCGGGCGTCAAACGACCGGGACGCCGGACGAAGCTTCTGACCCGTCGGTTGCCGTAGGCATAATCCTGTTCACTCATGATGCGCCCGTCCTGCTCGTCAAGCCAGCAACCATTCGAAGATCGCCATGCGGGCAAACACCCCCATCCGCACTTGATCGAGAATCAGGGATTGATCGCCATCGGCAACGGATGGGTCGATCTCCATGCCGCGATTGATCGGACCCGGATGCAGCACGCGGCAACCGGGCCGAGCACGCCGAAGGTGCTCTGACGTCAGACACCAGTCTCTGGCATAGCTGGCCGGATCGGGCCAAGCCTCCTGATCCATGCGTTCGTGCTGAACTCGGAGCATCATCACCGCATCAGCGTTGCGGACCGCGTCCTCGAGTGAGTGCACATAGACCATGCCAGCCTCGCTGCCCCAGTCGGGCAACAGATTCTCAGGACCCGCCAGTCGGACCTCTCCAAGCCCCAGACGCTTGAACAGACTCAGGCCCGAGCGGGCGACGCGAGAATGTCTGAGGTCGCCAACGATCGCCAGGGTGGCGTTCGGCCAATCCAGGCCAGACGCCTCCAGAGTGGCTGCATCGAGCAGGGCCTGGCTGGGGTGGCGGCCATTGCCATCGCCCGCATTGATCAGATGAATCGGTGTCAGCAATCCTTCGCGCAAGGCCTCCAGACCGCCGCTCTCCGGATGGCGCACGACCAGTGCGTCAACGCCCATGGCAGCCAGGGTGGCGGCCGTATCTTCCAGCGTTTCGCCCTTGGTGGCCGAAGAACGATCCAACTCGATGTTGGTCACGGTGGCGTTCAGCGCATGGGCAGCCAGTTCGAAGGACACGCGAGTGCGCGTGCTGGGTTCAAAGAACAGGTTGGCGATCGTGGCATCCAGCGACTGGGGTGCGGCACCACGCAACAGGTCCAGAGCCCGAGCGATCAGCCCCTGAAGTGTTGCCGTCGACAGCTCGTCGAGATTCAGGAAGTGTTTCTGTACTGCTTCAGAGGAGTCCATGATCACGAATCCAGGCATCGAGAATCAGCGCCGCCGCATGGCTGTCCAGATTGGCCGCATCCTTCCTGCGGGCTCGACCGGACCGGCGGCGATCGGCGAACTGGCGGGCCGCCATTTCCGAGGTCATCCGTTCGTCCTGCAGTGCGATATCCAGCGACGGATGCTCCGCGGCCAGCTGGTCGACGAAGCGGCGTATGCGCTTGCTCATGGCTGACTCCTTTCCATCCTTGGCCAGGGGCAGACCGACCACGATGTGGCTGGGCCGCCATTCAGCGATCAACTCGCCAAGCTCGCGGTCCAGTCGTTCTGCGGAGGTGTGCTGCAGCGGTGCCAGAGGTCGAGCACTGCCGGTCATTGGATGGGCCATGGCCACGCCCACAACTCGAGCGCCGTAGTCGATGGCCAGCCAGGGGCCGGACGCTTCTTCAGGCATGCCCACCGGCCGGCTGCAGGCTGTCGACCTGAATGCCCAGGCTCTCCACCGCCTGAGTCCAGCGGTCCTCGACGGGCAAATCGAACAGGATTTCGGCCTTGGCCATGACGTTGAGCCAGGCGTTCTCGCGCATTTCGTCTTCGAGTTGCCCCGCATCCCAGCCGGCACAGCCCAGGGCCATGAGGTATTTCTTGGGACCGCGACCCTCGGCGATCGCCTGCAATACGTCGCGGGAGGTGGTCACGGATATGCCGGGGCCCACGCGCATGCTCGAATCCCAGATCGGCGGACCGGAATGGAGGACGAAGCCTCGCTCTGGATGAACTGGCCCACCCTCAAAGACAGTGACCAGATCCAGATCGTCAACCGCCGGCTCGATACCGATCTGCTCGAAGACTTCATCGAGGGTGATATCCGAGGGGCGATTGATGGTGATGCCCAAGGCGCCTTCGTCGTTGTGCTGGCACAGCAAGGTGACGCCGCGGGCGAAGTTGGGGTCGTCCATGCCCGGCATCGCGATCAGGAACTGCTGCTCTAGATAACTCACGGCCGCATTCTAGCATTCGACCTGCGTAAATCAGGACGTTCGAGAGTGATTTCTCCCGACCTGATCGTTCTGTCCGATGGCGCTGTCGAAGGGCCTAGTAGAGCCCCGTGCGTGCCGAGAATTGCCAGGTCCGGGTAATCGTGAGCACATCGACTTCGCTGGTGATCTCGGGTGACAGGGGGGAGAACGGAGACGACAGGCGTACGATGCGAACCGCCGCCTCATCCAGAATGTCGTAGCCGGACGAGCGCAGCACGCGAATCTGCTCGACGCTGCCATCGGCCAATACGTCCACGCTGAGCACCAGCGCACCGTCCAGATTCATCCGCCGGGCCTGCTCGGGGTAGTTGAGGTTGCCAACGCGCTCGACCTTGGCCACCCAGGAACGCATGTAGGCGGCATAGAGATGCTCGCGCGTGTTGGCCGAGATGAACTTGCGGCGGCGGCGCTCGGGGAAATCCTGCGCCTCGGCAAAGCGGTCGGGCGAGGCTCTGGCTACGGCCAGTGATTGTTCGATCAATGCACGCGTATCGCGCACATCATTGCGTGCCGCCTCTTCGGGCAGGTCGGACTGGGCCGGCGCTGCTTCTGCCTCGACGGCGACCAGCTCCGTGGGCGTCTGCTCGGACAGGGCATCGACGGCTTCCTGTTCGACCGGCTCGGGCGGAAGCTCGGGCGCCTGTTCGCCGGTCAGCATGGGCTCGGCCGGACGCTTCAGGTCCGGACTGTCGCCGCCACCCTGCTGCGACGCCTGCGCCAGAAAGTCGGCTTCTTCCGGCGGGGTCTCGTTGGCCCACTGAACCAGGATCACGTCCAGGCTGGTCGGCATCTCGTCTGGACGGCCGCTGAACACATCGAAATGAACCAGACCGATGGCCGCCACATGGACGCCCACGGCAACCGCCAGTGCGAGCACCAGCGAATCATTGGCAGCATTGAGGCGCCAGGTCGAGCTCACGGGTCGATGGCGTCGAATAGATCGCCGATGATGTTGAGACCGAACTCCTCATCGAGTTCACGAACGCAGGTAGGCGAGGTCACATTGACCTCAGTCAGACGATCGCCAATCACGTCCAGGCCGGCAAAGTCGATTCCGTGCTCCACCAGCATCGGTGCCACCGCCTCGGCAATGCGGCGATCGGACTCGCTCAGAGGGCGGCCCTCTCCGCGGCCACCCTTGGCCAGGTTGCCGCGGAAGTCATCGCCCGTCGGAATCCTGGCGAGCAGATAGGGCACGGGCTTGCCTCTGACCAGCAAAATCCGCTTGTCGCCCTGATCGATCTCGGGTAGGAATTCCTGAGCAATGGCCAGACGCTGACCCCCGTCGGTCAGAGTCTCGAGAATCACATTCAGATTCGGATCGTCACCCGAGGTCAGAAAAATCGACTTGCCGCCCATGCCATCCAGGGGCTTGAGCACTGCCCGCCCCTGCTCGGCCACGAAGGCTTTGAGATCGGAGGCTCTGGCGCTGACCCGCGTCTTTGGCATCAGATCCGGAAAGTAGGCAATGGCCAGCTTCTCGTTGAAGTCACGCAGCGCGCTCGGTCGATTGACGACCTGAGCACCGTTGGCTTCAGCGTGATCCAATAACAAGGTGGCAAAGGTGTAATCCTCATCCACCGGCGGATCGGCCCGCATGAAGATCAGATCATCCTTGCCCAGCGGTCGTTCCACGCGGTTACCGAGCGTGAACCAGTCATCGGGGTCGTCGCGAACGGTCAGTTCATGCATCACGGCCATTGTCTGATGACCGTCGAGGGAAAGCCCGTCCTCATTCAGATAATGGATTCGGTAACCGCGCCGCTGCCCCTCGAGCAACATCGCAAAACTTGTGTCCTTAGCGATCTTGATCGCGCCTATGTCGTCCATGACGACAATCAGATTCTTTCGCATGGTGTCCGTCGCGCTCGGAATTGGGCCAAAAATGGGAATTATGTCTCAGTTTCGAGGAGAAAAACCCTTAGTCGCCATCCACTTGGGTCAACCTATTCTACCGGATTGGCAAATCCGCCTAAGATCGTCTAACCTTATGGGCCGGGTGGATTGCACGCCCATCCAAAA
>JBCDLQ010000121.1:0-6646 GCA_039414335.1 Pseudomonadota bacterium
CAACTAGCGCCTACAGACGTCGGGCCGTATTCCCCGAGGGTGTTGTATTCAGGCCTCTCGCCCCGCCATCGAAACGAACTGCCACGCTGACGGAGTGGCTGCCGCTGTAGGTTCTAGTGCCTACAGACTACCCGCTTGTCGGCTTCGCGATCAAGCCTAGGGGCATAAATATTTTGATGGCTGGTTTGTGGGTAGAAGGCCCCTGATATTGGATTCAATCGTTCAATATCAGGGGCTTACGTCACGCAATTGGTGGAGGCGGCGGGAGTCGAACCCGCGTCCGCAAACCATCTGATCCTGGTTCTACATGCTTAGCCCGCTCGATTATTTCTCGTCATCATGTGGCCCGAGGGGCAGGGCATACACAATGACCAGTTGCGGTTTGGTTTAACGTCGTGCCCCGAAACTCGACACGCCGCGATCCTACTTAGTGATCCCGATCCAGAAGCGTAGGCTCAACTGGTAGGGAGCAGGCTGGTTTTTAGGCAGCCAGTGCGTAGTTGTCGTCGTTGGCAACTAACTGTGTACAGCAGGTTTAACGAGGATTGCTGTCTCCTCGGCATGCCCCAGGGTACGTCCGATCCACGTCGAAGCCAGTACGCCCCCGAAGGTTGAGAGTAAGACTAACAGCTTGGTCTGAAGTTCCGCAATTCTAAAGCCTCTTGCAAAGACGCAGTGGCGCAAAGGGCGCAAGGAAAGACCAAAAAAATTTTCTTAATATCAGTACGTTAAGAGAACTATTAAGGGTTTTCTCTGCGTGCTCTGCGCCATATCTCAGTTTGATACGCAGTTGCGAATTACCGAAGGCTAGACGCGACTCAGGGAAAAACTGCCCAGCGGGCCTCTGCGTGAGTGCCTTTAATCTTTTTGCTCGAGCAACCAGACCACCCGATCAGGTGTTCTTCATCAGGCGGCCTTTCTGGCGTTCCCAGTCGCGGTCTTTCTGGGTGCGGCGCTTGTCGTGGGTCTGCTTGCCGCGGGCGACGGCGATCTCGACCTTGACTTTGCCCTTGGACCAGTACATGGCCGTGGGGATCAGCGTCTGACCCTTACGCTCGACCAGGCCGATCAGGCGGTCGAGCTCACGGCGGTGCAGCAGCAGGCGGCGGTTGCGCATCGGCTCGGTCTTGACGTGAGTCGAGGCTGATCTCAGCGGTGTGATCAGGCAGCCGAACAGGAAGGCTTCGCCGTTCTTGAGGAGCACATAGCTTTCACCGAACTGGATCTTGCCGGCGCGGAGAGCCTTTACTTCCCAACCCTCCAGCGCGATGCCGGCCTCGATCCGCTCGTCGAGGTGATACTCGAAGTGGGCTCGCTTGTTGAGGGCGATGGTGGATGAGGATGGTTTGCTCACGGTGCAGTCGTTCCTGAAGGGGCGCTGATGATACCGCAGCGTCGTCGGTAAGGGTCCAAGATTGCCATGTTCCTTGACCGTCCCTATTTAATGAGACACGTATACTACGCGCGCTTTTGGGGGCACTTCATCCTGTCCGCCCGAAAGTCGAGACCCGCCCAAGACCAGACCGATGCCAGAGATTCACCGTTTCGCGCTTGTTCCCCATTCGCCCTCCCAGATGTTCAATCTGGTCCGGGATGTGGCCCGTTATCCGGAGTTTCTCCCCTGGGTGCGGCGTGCTGAGGTGCATGAGGATGATCATGCGGTCCAGGTTGCGACGCTGGATGTCAGCGTTGCGGGTATTTCCAGACGATTCACGACGCGCAACGAGCTGTTGGTCGATGAGCGGCTCTCCATGCGACTGGAGCAGGGCCCCTTCGATGATCTGGCCGGTCAATGGCAGTTCAAGCCGTTGGGTGGCGAAGGCACACGGGTCAGCCTTGATCTGAGCTTTCATCTGCCAGGCTCCGTACTGATGCTGCCCTTCCAGCGAGGATTCGGGCGTGTGGCGGATCGCATGGTCGATGATTTCTGCCGGCGCGCCGAGCAGATTCATGGCTGACAGGATTCAAGTGGAAGTGGTGGCCGGTAACGTCGATCAGCAGGTCCTGATTTCCTTGACCTTGCCTCAGGACGCCACCGCCGCAGACGCCTTCCGCTCCGCAAAGCTCAACGAGCGGCTGCCGAGTCTGGCTTTCGATGAGAATCAGTTGGGAATTTTCGGCAAGCGATGCAAGCCGGATCAGATGCTGAAGGACGGTGATCGTGTCGAGGTTTATCAACCCTTGAAGGCCGATCCTAAAACGGTACGTCGCGAATTGGCAGAGATCGAGCGCGCGAAGAAGAAATCCGGCCGCGCCTGAGCCTACCCGTCGGGATTCTGAAGGTTTTCCATGTCCTGAATCGGGGTATCGGAGGGCCGCTGCAGCTCGCGCAAAGCGTTTGCTGCGACCGAATCCTGATCCAAATAGGTCCCATCAATCGCTTCCAGGCGGTCACCGCGATCGAACAGCAGTGTCAGAACACGTTTGTTCGGTGTACCACCGCGGCGAGAGTAGGTGTTCATGTAGTCCCAGCGGCTGGCGTGGAAGGGACTGGAAATCGATGGAGAGCCGAGCAGCACCAAGACCTGACGCTTGGTCATGCCCAATTCGAGTTGTGCCACGTCTTCGTCGTCCAGCACGTTGCCTTGCTGGATGTCTTGCTTGTAGACGAGATTGCAAGCACTGAGAAAAATGGCCAGGGCCAGGCAGAAAAGAAGTCGCATGGGATAGAGTAGTCGGAAGCTGAAATTTGACCGCCAATGATACAATAGCTGTCAATCTCCAATCGACACTTTACCGGACGCCGCACGCATGCCTGAAGAACGAAATGATCTCCGCAAGGCCGGACTCAAGATTACCCACCCCCGTCTGCAGATTCTTCGCCTGCTGGAGCATACGCCCCAAAAGCACATGACGGCCGATGAGATTTACCGGGCGCTGATGGAGAACGGCGAGGACATCGGCCTCGCGACTGTCTATCGGGTGCTCAATCAGTTCGAGAGCGCTGGACTGGTGCGCAAGCATATGTTCTCCGAGGCAACTGGCGGCGGCTCACAGGCCTGCTATGAACTGGATGATGGCGATCACCACGACCACATGGTCTGCATCGACACCAATGAGGTGATTGAATTCTTCGATGAGGCAATCGAGCGTCGTCAGGAAGAGATCGCCCGTGAGCACGGCTATGAGGTGGTCGATCATACGCTGGTCATACACGTACGGCCGATCAAGAAGTAGCTTTTCGAGAGCCTGATCGTCAGGCCGTACGGGCGACGCCTCGCAGCAGTTCAGCCGCATGTTCGCGGCTCTTTTCCGACAGGTTTCCGCCCAACATTCGGGCGATTTCGTCCTCGCGTTCCTGGGCGCCCAGCGCTCGAACGTCGATGGATGTGTCTGTTGCCCCGCTGGATTTCACCACCCTGAACTGATGGTCGGCACAGGCCGCGACCTGAGCGAGATGCGTAACGCAGAAGGCTTGCCCGCCCTTCGCGACTTCATCGAGGAACTGGCCGACGACGGTGGCAGTCTGTCCGCCGATTCCGGCGTCGACTTCATCGAAGATTCGGGTCAGAGGGCCGTTCTCGAGACGGGCGGCAATCATCAGCGCGAGGCTGACGCGTGACAATTCTCCCCCTGAGGCCACTCGGGCCAGGGAGCGAGGTGTCTGGCCCGGGTTGCCGGCAAACAGAATCCGGATCTGATCGGCGCCGTGGGCCGAAGGGCGGGCCTGCGGATCGTGGTCCAGTAGGAACTCGAGGCGCGCCCGCTCCATGCCGAGCTCCTTCAGGTGTCCGCTGACATCGCCCGAAAGCTGTTTCGCCGCTCGGGACCGCTCCTTGTGAAGTGCATCGGCAGCCTTGCGCCACTCATGGAGTGATTCGTCCTGGGCTTTGATCAGCGCTTCACGTGCTTCGCCCTGATGCTCGAGCTGATTGAGTCGTTCATTCAGCGTTTCGGTCAGGGCCGGTAGCTTCGGCCCTTCGACGCGATGCTTGCGCGCCAGATCCAGCGCTCGCTCCAGTCGCGCATTGATCTCGTTCAGGCGTTCACCACCCGTTTCATCATCGCGATCCAGGCGATCGACGCTGGCGATGGCCTCATCAATATTGATCATGGCTTCATCGAGCATGGCAGCGATACCGTTGAGCTCTGGATCCAGTTCGCGCACTTCGCCCAGGTCCTTCAGCGTGTCCTGCAACAACGCGCGGATGCCAGCGCCGCCATCACCGTCGAGTCGGTGAGCGGTCAGCCCGATCACCCGGCGGATGTCGTCCATGCGGGCCAGCCGTTCCTGCTCCGACTCCATGGATTCGAATTCGCCCGGCATCAGCTGGAGCTCGTTCAGCTCGCGTACCTGAAAGCCCAGCAGTTCCAGCTGGGCAGCGTCACCCATATCGCGCTCGAAGGTTTCCAGCGCTTCATTCGCCTTGCTCCAGCGCTCGTAGGCGTTGATCACGGCCTTTCGAGTCTTGCCGTCAACCTGCTGATCGAGCAGGCGGCGCTGTGTCTCTGTCCGTTCCAGCTGCTGGTGCTCGTGCTGGCCATGGATTTCCACGAGATGGCGGCCGATCTCCGCCAATTGTCCGATCGTGGCGCTGCGGCCGTTGATCCAGGCGCGAGAGCTGCCGGAGGCCGACAGGACGCGTCGGAGCAACAGCGAGTCTTCATCGTCCATCGCCTGTTCTTCGAGCCAGCTGCGGGCGGCGGGTTCGACGTCGTGCAGATCAAATGTGGCCGACAGCTCAGAGTTGCGCTGGCCTTCGGCAATCATGCTGCTGTCGGCGCGGTGGCCAAGCAGCAGACCCAGCGCGTCGATAAGGATGGATTTTCCGGCGCCGGTCTCGCCCGTGATGGCGGTGAATCCGGTGTCGAATTCCAGTTCCAGCTCATCGATGATGGCGAAATGGCGGATGGAGAGTGCGCGCAGCATAGACGTGTGATTTTCAGCCGAGGGGTACTTGCCAGACCAGCTCGAAATGATCCCAGACCTTTGCGAGGCTGACAAGGGTTTCGAGGTCGCTGGCGTCACGGTTGTTTTTGATGATGCGCAACCCCACATTCTCGCCAAGTCACAACATGCCAGGAGCAACGGCGCGCCATGGGCGAGAACAAGCAGACGTCCGAACCCGAACTGTCGGAAGAATCGAATCCGAACGAGGCGATGGACAGGGAAAACGAAGCGGGGGTGCAGTCCGAAATCCCGCTGGAGCCTGAAGCACCATCAAACTCAGGGGAATCCGCCGAACTTGGCGAGGAGTTGGGCCGCCTGCAGGACGCGCTGCTGCGCACGCGCGCCGAGATGGACAATCTTCACAAGCGTGCCGAGCGTGAGGTCGAAAAGTCCCGTAAGTTCGCCGTTGAAGGCCTGCTGAAGGATTTGGTGCCGGTCATCGATACGCTGGACCAGGGCATCGAGGCTGCAGGCGAGGGCGGTGCCGAGGGCCTGGTGCTCACCCGCAAGCTGCTGCTGGACACGCTGAAGCGTTTCGGTATGGAAATAGTCGACCCGGTCGGCGAAGGATTCGACCCCCAGTGGCACGAAGCCATGAGCATGCTGCCGAGTGAAGAGCACGACAGCAATCAGGTCATCACGGTTCTGCAGCGCGGCTATCGGCTGCATGACCGCGTGGTGCGGCCGGCAAGGGTCATCGTCGCTCAGTGAGCGCGGGGCGCATGAGGCGCCATTGGCCCGCAAGGACTTTCGCACTTGAATTTTGGATTTGAAATACGACCCGGACAGCCCCACTAAACGGGTCAGGTAATTAATGAATTTCTCGGAACATACGAGAGCACAGGATCAGAGACGACATGAGCAAGATTATCGGAATTGATTTGGGAACCACGAACTCCTGCGTCGCCATCATGGAAGGTGCCAAGGCACGGGTGATCGAGAACGCCGAGGGCGATCGCACGACCCCGTCGACCGTGGCCTTCACGAAAGACGGTGAAGTGCTGGTCGGACAGCCCGCGAAGCGCCAGGCGGTGACCAATCCCAGCAGCACCCTTTACGCGATCAAGCGTCTGATCGGACGCAAGTTCTCCGAGCGCGTAGTCCAGAAGGACAAGGAGCTGGTGCCCTTCACGATCGTCGAGGCCGACAACGGGGATGCCTGGGTCGAAGTCGATGGCAAGAAGATGGCACCGCCTGAAGTGTCAGCGCGCGTGTTGATGAAGATGAAAAAGACGGCGGAAGACTATCTCGGTGAAGAAGTCTCCGAAGCGGTTATCACCGTGCCGGCCTACTTCAACGATTCGCAGCGCCAGGCGACCAAGGACGCGGGCAAGATTGCCGGTCTGAACGTTCGCCGCATCATCAACGAGCCGACCGCTGCTGCGCTGGCTTATGGCCTGGACAAGAAGGGCAACGATCGCAAGGTCGCGGTCTATGACCTCGGTGGCGGCACCTTCGATATCTCGATCATCGAGATCGCCGATGTTGACGGTGAGAAGCAGTTCGAAGTGCTGGCCACCAACGGCGACACCTTCCTTGGTGGTGAAGACTTCGATCTTCGCTTGATCGACTACCTCTCCAGCGAGTTCAAGAAAGAGCAGGGCGTTGACCTGAAGAACGATCCGCTGGCGCTACAGCGCCTTCGCGAAGCCGCCGAGCGGGCCAAGATCGAGTTGTCCAGCGCGCAGCAGACTGAAGTGAATCTGCCCTACATCACTGCAGATGCTTCCGGTCCCAAGCATCTGAACATCAAGG
>JBCDLQ010000122.1:0-6621 GCA_039414335.1 Pseudomonadota bacterium
AATGTGAACGGTTCCCCGCAGTAAGAGCAGGGCTTATCGCTGTCACACACATATTCGTAAAAAGGCATGGGCAGATTATGGGCGCGCCACCGGCGCGATTCAATCTGCGACAATGTCAAATTCGACTCTTGTTGAGCACTGTTTCATGGGGACATCATCGCAGGCCGTCTGGTTGGTCACAGGAGCCGCTGGCGCATTGGGCTCGGAGCTGGTTCGTCAGCTGATGGCCAGTGGGGCCGGGGTCATCGCGCTGGACAGAAACGAGAAAGGGCTGAACACGCTGCACGACCAGCAGATTGAGACGAATGGCAGAACACCTGCTCTGTTGCCGCTGGACCTGGCTGGTGCTGGGCCGGAACAATATGCGCAGGTGGCTGACCGAATCGATCAACAGTACGGACGGCTGGACGGCTTGATCCATAATGCCGCCGATTTCAAGGCCTTGCGGCCGCTGCTGCATCAGCCGCCGGATGAGTGGATGAAAATTCTCCAAGCCGGTTTGACGGGTCCCCAGCTCCTCTCAACGGCGCTGATGGGATTGATGCAAGCAACGTCGGACTCGAAGGTCGTTTTCATCAATGACCATGAGTGCCAGGATCAACCGGCCAATTGGGCGGCTTACGGCGTTGCCCAGGCTGGGAGGGCCTGGATGGTGCGAGCCTTGCAGCGGGAGATCGGCTCTGGACAACCCGAGGTGATAGCGATCGATCCGGGTGCCTTCTACAGTCGTCTGCGTGTATCGGCCTGGCCTGTTGCACAACCCAACGAGTTTGACCCCATCGAAACCGTGGCTCAGCGGGTGCTGAGTCAGATCTGAAATAGGGAGAGAGGCCTGATGCCCGATGATCTGTTCCTGAAAATCGTCAATCGTGAGATTCCAGCGGACATCGTTTTCGAGAACGATGAGATCCTGGCATTTCGCGACGTCAACCCGCAGGCGCCCACCCATATTCTGATCATTCCAAAACGTCGGATCCCGACGATCAACGATCTGCAGGACGACGATGCGCTGCTGACGGGCCGAATGATCCTGGCAGCGCGCGAGATTGCGGCATCAGAGGGTCTCGCTGAGGACGGCTATCGACTTGTTTTTAACTGCAATGGACACGGCGGACAGACCGTGTTCCATATCCATCTGCATCTGCTGGGCGGCCGTCCCCTGAGCTGGCCTCCGGGCTGATGTCCGCCTTTCGCTCTGTATATCGCAAACCAAGGCGACCGATTACGTCCCATCGTGAATCGATCTGATAGCATGGCGCGCCCGTGCCTGACCCTGGAGATATGACCTTGACCGCCTCACTCGCCCAGCAAGATCTGGATCATCTGTTTCACCCCGCCACGGACCTGGCTGGACACCGCCAGAGCGGGCCGATCATCTGGTCGAAGGGCGAGGGTGTCTACGTCTGGGACAAGCAGGGATCTCGCTATCTGGAAGGCATGGCAGGGTTGTGGTGCACGGCCTTGGGCTACGGCGAAAAAGAGTTGGCGAAGGCGGCAGCCGAGCAGATGGAAACCTTCTGCTACGGCCCCCTGTTTGCCGGCCGCAGTAATGAGCCGAGCATTCGCCTGGCAACGCGCTTGTCCGAATGGGTGCCGATCGACGGCGCCCGTTTCCTGTTCGGCTGCTCAGGCTCCGATGCCAACGATGCGCAGATCAAGCTGGTTCGCTATTACTTCAATGCGATTGGCCAGCCGAAGAAGAAGAAGATTCTGTCTCGTGGAATGGCCTATCACGGCGTGACCATCGCCACCGCCGCACTGACCGGATTGCCGGCCTTCCACCGTCATTTCGATCTGGACATGGACGGCGTCATTCATCTGGGGTCGCCGCACTACTACCGCGAAGGAAAGCCGGGCGAAAGCGAAGCGGACTTTGTCGAGCGCTGCGGTCAGGAACTGGAGGCCGTGATCGAACGCGAGGGCGCTGATACGATCGCCGCCATGATTGCCGAGCCGCTGATGGGGGCGGGTGGTGTGGTGTTGCCACCCAAGGGCTACTGGGAGCGCATCATGCCCGTGCTCGATCATCACGGCATCCTCTTGATCGACGACGAGGTGGTGTGCGCTTTCGGTAGAACCGGAAACGACTTTGGCTGCCAGACCTACAACCTCAACCCCGCCACCATGACCATGGCCAAGGCGCTTTCATCGGCCTATCAGCCAATTTCTGCTGTGGCCGTTCCGCCGTTCATGTACGAGGCCATCGAGAAGGCTGCGGGTGGCGTGGGGTTGTTCGCCCATGGCTTGACCTATTCCGGTCATCCGGTGGCTGCAGCGGTTGCCGACCGCAACCTGGAGCTGATGGAAGAGCGCGGCATCATGGCCCACGCGGCCCGCATGGGTGAGCGCTTGCAGGCGGCGCTGGCTCCCTTGGCCGAGCATCCTCTGGTCGGCGACTATCGCGGAATCGGATTGATCGCCGGTCTGGAGCTGGCCGCTGACAGGTCGGAGCGTCGCGCCTTTGATCCGGCTCAGAAGATGGGTTTCAAGGTTGCCGCGGCCTGTCTCGATGCGGGGCTGGTCGTGCGCGCCATACCGGGCGATGTCATCGCGGTCTGTCCGCCGCTGATCATCAGCGAAGCGCAGGTCGATGAACTGGTAACCAAGCTGACCCAGGGACTGGATCGCGTCGCTGAAACGGTCTGAACGATTCAGGCAGCGATCAGATTCTGATAGTCGCTGTTTTTCTCGATCCAGCGGGCGACGTAAGGGCAGGTTGGAATCACTGTCAGCGATTGAGCTCGTGCCCAATCCAGCGCGTGGCGGGTCAGGTTCCCGGCGATGCCACGGCCGCCAACGGCCTTGGGCACGCGCACGCTGCGAACATTCATGACGGCGTCTTCGAGTGAAAAATCGAGGACGCATCGTTCGCCATCTTCAGTCATTACGAAGCTGGCGAGATTGGTTTCCATCCGGATCTCAGTCATGGTCGTTTCCTTGCTGCATTGCTCCGTTCTGAAGTGGGAGATTCAGTACAGGTAGCGAGTGCGAATCGTCGAGGGTACCCGACTCAGCTCAGCGACCAGAGCGGGCGTGTCTTCCGATTCGATGTCCATGACCACGTAGCCGATGTCCGGCAGGGTTTGAAGATACTGAGCGACGATGTTGATGCCTGCGCTGGAAACCAGCGAGTTGATGGCCTGCAGAACGCCGGGCTCATTGCGATGGGTGTGCATGATGCGCCTGGCGCCGGCGTGATCGGGCAGGGTGACTTCCGGGAAGTTGACCGCGCCCATGGTTGATCCGTTATCGGAATAACGCACCATCTTTGCCGCCACGTCCAGGGCAATGTTTTGCTGAGCTTCCTGCGTGCTGCCGCCGATATGCGGCGTCAGGATCACGTTATCCATGCCGCGCAGCTCCGAAACAAAGGTTTCCTGCGGGCTCGAAGGTTCGGCCGGGAAGACATCGATCGCGGCGCCACCCAACTTGCCGGAGCTCAAGGCTTCGGCCAGGGCCGGAATATCGACGACCTTGCCTCTGGAGGCGTTGACCAGATGGGCGCCTTTTTTCAGCCCTGACAGCTCCGATGAACTCATCAGCTTGCGGGTCGACGCGGTGTCGGGCACGTGCAGGGACAGGACGTCGGCCGCATCGATGACGGCTTCTAAGCTGTCCAGCGCTTCGGCGTTCCCCAGGGGCAGCTTGTCGACGATATCGTGATAGACCACTTTCATGCCGAGCCCTTCGGCAAGAATGCCGAGTTGGGAGCCGATATGTCCATAGCCGACGATACCCAGGACCTTTCCGCGGACTTCATGGGAGCCGCTGGCCGACTTTTGCCATTCGCCACGATGGGCGGCCATGTTCTTGGCCGGCAGGCCGCGCATCAGGCAGATGATTTCTGCCAGCACCAGTTCGGCGACGGATCGGGTGTTTGCGTAGGGGGCATTGAACACGGGAATCCCACGTCGACGGGCGGCATCGAGCTGGACTTGATCGGTACCGATGCAGAAGCAGCCGATCGCCGTCAGCTTGGGCGCCTGGTCCAGTAAATCGTCTGTCAGATGCGTCCGCGAACGAATTCCGAGGAAGTGAGCGTCCTTGATGACCTCAATCAGTTCCTGATCATCGAGGGCGCCGGAATGCTGATCGATATTGCGGTAGCCCGCCTTCCCGATGAGCTCCGTTGCGCCGGCATGGATGCCTTCCAGCAGCACGAAATTGATCTTGTCCTTGGACAGGGAATGGGTGGTTTGACTCATGGCGCGTCGAGATGATTTCCGGTTTGGGGTTCTGCCTTGATTGGCATTATGGCAGGATCGACTTTGTTGATTCGTCTTCGAGTGAAATTTCTTTATGCAGACTCTGCACGACCCGGACAGTTTGGAGCACTACGGCCGCGACTGGACTCGTTTCTGGCCTGCGGCGCCCAGTCAGATCGCCTTTCCCGAGAGCGTGGACGACGTTGTCGACCTGGTGCAGCAGGCCAGGCGCAACGGCACGGGACTGGTGCCCAGCGGCGGCCGCACCGGCCTGTCGGGTGGTGCGGTGGCAGCGAATGGAGAAATCGTGGTGTCCATGGACAAGATGCGGAATCTGATCGAACTCGATCGCTTCGAGCCCAGCGCGCAGGTCCAGGCCGGAATGAGCGTCGGCGCGCTGCAGACGCTGGCCGAAGAGCAGGGTCTCTACTACCCCGTCGACTGGGCGGCGGCCGGCTCGAGTCAGGTCGGTGGGAGCATTGCGACGAACGCCGGCGGTATCCGTGTTCTGCGCTACGGAATGACCCGGGATTGGGTTCGTGGTCTGAAGGTCGTGACCGGCACGGGCGAGGTGCTTGCTCTCAATCGTGGTCTGATCAAGAACAACACGGGTCTCGACCTTCGCCATCTGATGATCGGCAGCGAAGGCACGCTGGGGATTATTGTTGAGGCCACCATGGGCCTGTTGCCACAGCCCGTCGAGCGCTCCGTGCTCCTGTTGGGCTTTGCCGGGTTTGAAGCGCTGATGCCGGCGCTGGCCGAGCTTCGTTCAGGTCTGGAGCTGTCAGCCTTCGAGTTCTTCGATCGACACTCGATCAAGCACGTGTCGCAGGAGCGCGATATGGATTTCCCTCTGGATTCGGAGGACTGCCGCTGTTTCGCGGTCGTTGAATTCGACGATCCCGATGCCAGTCGCCAGGAGGCCGCTCTTGGCGTGTTCGAATCGCTGATGGAGGCGGGCCATGTGCTGGATGGAACGATCAGCCAGTCGGGCGCTCAGGCAGCTGAACTGTGGACCTGGCGAGAAGCCATCAGCGAGTCCATTTCAGGCCGCACGCCCTACAAGAATGATCTTTCGGTCCGCATCAGCCGGGTCCCGGCATTCCTGCGCGAGCTTGATGCGCTGGTGCAGGCTCGATACCCCGATTTCGAAGTCGTCTGGTTTGGGCACATCGGTGACGGCAACCTGCACATGAACGTACTTAAGCCGGAGAACTGGAGCGTGGAGGACTTTCATGCGGCGGGCAAAACGCTCAGCCCTGCCGTGTTCGAACTGGTTCAGCGTCATGAGGGCAGTATTTCCGCCGAGCACGGCGTTGGATTGCTCAAGCGGGACGATCTGAACTGGTCCAGGAGCAGCGAAGAGATCCGTTTGATGCATGCAATCAAGCAGCAATTCGACCCGGACGGCATTCTCAACCCGGGCAAGATGCTGATTCGCGACTGATCGCGCCGGCGACGGGCCGGTCGGGCCTGCCATCGCCTTCTGCCGTTCAATTGATCTGGTATCTTTGAGGATTGGCCGGAGCCCACCGGCGAGCCACTACAAATAGAGAGAGGGAGCCCCATGAAGAGCCAATTCCTTTGGGTAGCACTTGCCTGCCTGCTGCTGGCCTCGTCCGCTGCCGCAGACGCTATGACGCTGGCAGACATCGCGCGACTGCAAGGCGTCGGCCAGGTGGAGATCAGTCCTGACGGGCGCCATGTCGCCTATACGGTCTCCGTTCCACGTAATCTTCGCGAAGAGGATGATGGCACGGCCTGGTCCGAGCTCCACGTGCTCGGCCCCAATGGTGACAGTGTCGAGTTCATCGGCGGACAGGTCAGCATTCGTTCGATCGGGTGGCGTCCCGATCGGAATCTCATCACCTTCCTCGCCCATCGTGGTGATGATGAGCATGTGCAGCTGCACGGGATTGCGCTGGGCGGTGGTGAGGCTCGGAAACTGGCAGAGTTGCCGGGCGGCATCTCGGGTTACAGCTTCAGCCCGGACGGTAATCAGGTGGCCCTGATTGGTAGGGAACAGGTCAGTGATGAACTCAAAGCCCTGCAGGACCGGGGCTTCAATCAGGTCATTTTCGAAGAAGGCCTGCGCAATCGCCTGCTGTTTTTGCACGAGCTCAATTCCGACAATGAGCCGCGACAGCTCGAGATGGACGGTTCGATTCAGCAGGTTCGGTGGTCACCGGCGGGCAATCGACTGGCGGTGGCCGTCACACCTCAGCAGCTGGTAGATGACACGCTGATGTTCAAGCGAATTCGCATTATTGATCTCCAAGGTGCTGAATTGGGAAGGGTTGATAACCCCGGCAAGCTGGGAGACTTTCGCTGGAGCCCTGACGGCGATCACCTTGCCATGCTGGCAACCACAGTGGTTCGAGATCCCAGAGAGGGTCGTCTGATCGTCACCGATGAT
>JBCDLQ010000123.1:0-6621 GCA_039414335.1 Pseudomonadota bacterium
GCGGATCAGCGGCGGCGCGTCGGGCAGGCGCCGATTCAGGTCATTGAGGCTGGCCTGGATCAGCGTCAGCGGCGTGCGGAATTCATGCGAGACGTTGGCGAAGAACGCCGTGCGCGACTTCAAGGCGCGCTCCAGCTCTCGCGCCTGCGAGCGAGTCAGCACCTGCTGCTCGGTCAGCTCCTGGGTCCGTTCCATGACCTCCGCCTCAAGCAGATATTGACGCCGGTGGATCGAGTACCAGAACAGCAAGAAGGCGAACAGCCCTAACAGCACGTAGCCAATCAGCGCCCAGGCTGACGCCCAGGGAGGCGATCGAACCATGGCCGTCAACAGCAGCGCGTCCTCCGACCAGACACCATCGCTGTTGGCTGTTCGTGCCCACAGTCGATAGGTGCCAGAACCCAGGCCGCCGTAGCGGACCTGGCGCTGGAAGCCGACTTCTCGCCAGTCTTCGTCCAAACCCTCCAACCAGTGCTGATAGCGATGGCGTTCAGGATCGGCCGAGTGCAGCCCGACGAAACTCATCTCCAGATCGTTCTCGTTATGGTCCAGCCGAACGGTGGCCGGCGTTGTCAGCAGCTCCCCGCGCAGCTGACCGTTGACCCGCAGCGAACTCAAGCGCAGGCGAGGCGCTTGCTGGAGGATCATGATGCTGTCGGGATCGAAGGCATTCAGGCCATTGATCCCACCGAAGTAGAAGCGACCCGATGCACCCTCATGGGCCACCGTATTGTTGAACTCGAAATGCTGCACCCCATCTGGCGGAGTGAAGTGGCGCACTTCGCCGCTGGATGGATCGAAGCGCATCAGCCCCTGATTACTGCTCAGCCAGAGTCGACCGCCGGCTTCTGGCAACACGGCATAGACCGTGTCGTCGACAAGCCCGGCACTGCGGTCATACCAGGTCAACTGGGGCGCTGCGGTGCCCGGACGAAGCTCGACGAGGGCCAGACCCGACTGTCGCGTTCCCATCCAGAATCCGCCGTCAGGATGACGGGCCAGGCCGTAGATCTCCCGGCTGCCCGGCGTGAAATAGGTCTGCGCTCGCAAGGACAGTCCGCCTCGCCCGCCATCGAAATCCACGACGGAGAATCCGTTGAGCCCACCCACCACGAGTCGGCCGTCCGCCAGCTCAAGCAAGTTGAATTGACCCAGCTCAGGCAGATAGGCACCGTTCGAAGACTCACTGAGCGAGAGACGATCATCGTCAAGGAGGAACTCGTTGACGGCCGAATGGCCGACCCACAATCGACGACCGTCTTCGGAAAACAGCAGGGTCTGGATCGCACTGATATCGCTGCGCCCTGACAGCGCGTCGTCGAGGATGGCCTCGCCAGTACCCGTATCGATAACCGTCAAGCTGGATCCCACAGCGGCCCACAATCGCTGGGTCACTGGATCCAGCGCCAGTGCCTCGACCTGATTTCCGGGGAGGCGTCGGGCCTCCTCCGCTCCCGCATGGAAGACCCGCATCAGGTCATAGTGCTGGTCGCCTTCGACCTGATACTGGCGAATTCCGCCCAGCTCCAAACCCACCCAGACAGATTTCTGAAAATCATTGTCGCTGGCCGTCTCAGCAACCGCTCTAACCACGTTCTGACCCGCGAACGGCAACGTACCCGGTGGGCTCTGATCAACCACATGATCAAAGCGTCTCGCCGTGTAGGACAGACGCGCCAGACCCCCTAGCTGACTGCCGATCCAGAGCGTACGGTCCTGATCAACGAACAATCTGTAGGGGACGCGCTGAAGTGTCGGCGGTAGACTGTGGTCGTCGCGCGGATCGTAGACAAAGACCGTGAGTTCTCTGCTGCCTTCGTACCAACGTGAAACGCCATACTGCGTTGCAAACCAGAATTCGCCTGGCGCCACTTCGACGCTGTTCAGGTGAAAGGTCGTGCGATCAAGAGGGTCTTTAGGAAGGCCCTCGTCGATCAGAGCCAGCGAGTCAGTTTCAGGCCGATAGCGCATGAATCTCGTACGTGACATCAACCAGAAACTGCCATCACTGGTTGCGGTCACCGCGTCAAACTGATCGGCTTCGACCTCGTAATCGCGCGGACGGATCAAACGGCCGGCGCGGAGCGGGCCCGGTTCGATCAGCATGAGCCCCCCAGCAGCGACAACAGCGATCTGGCCCTGCGGCGATTCGACCAAGCTGGCCATTGGCGTTCGTCGTCGAGCTGGCTGAACGCCTTCGATCAGTCGAAGAAGGGAAGCATTCCGATCTAGTCGCCATAGACCAGCGTCGTTCAGCACCCACACCCTTTCATTCTGATCCAGCAGTCCAACCATGCCCCGCATCCCCAGTGAAGAGATTGGTGTCTCAAAGGGCAGCCGCTCAAGCACGCTTGATCCAGAACGTAAAAGGGCCAGACCATCGGTGAATCGAAGAAACAGTGACCCATCGGCTGCCTCGCCAATGATCTGACGGACAAAGCTCGGCTGGGGCGAAACGGCCTCATCATCGGCCAGATAGAAGCGCTCGGCCCTGCCGGTACTGGGATCAAAGCGATTCAGCCCGTCCCGTGTGGCCACCCACAAGCGACCGTCTCCGGCCAGACGCAGGTCGACGACCTGGGAGTCACTCAGGCTGTCGGGGTCTTCAGGATCGTGCTGGAAATTCCGGAAGCGATAGCCGTCATGTCGACTCAGGCCGTATTGCGTGCCGACCCATAGATAGCCCTGGCGGTCCTGCACCAGGCCCTCGATCGACGACTGCGCCAGGCCCTCGCCCATGGACAGGCGTTGGAACTCGAAATGTGCTTTCGCCAGGCAAGGCCCGGCAAGCGCCATCGTTCCGATCAGCAGTCGAAGAAGAATTCCCATCATGTGCACAGCGCCAGCGTCCGACCGTAAAAGGTGCCAATGGCGTCCAAAGATGTCAAATGAACGACGCCGAGCGTACTACCGGCCTGTCGGTGCTGCGTGGTATTCTGTCGCGCTTGTTCCGGCCGCCCGTCGCGGCGCGCACTCCTCATTTGAAAGAACAGATACAGGCAATTCCATGTCCGAGCAACAGAAGCAGATCGACGCACACAACAAGGCCACCGAGCGGTTCATCACCCTGGCCAACCAGATGGCCAACGACGAAGGCCTGGACATCAAGATGATCTCGGCCGCGCTGATGGCCGCCTCCGGCGTGTATGCCACCTTCATGGCCGCCGGAAACCAGGGCTTCCTCGCCCCCGGCGGCGTCGACCGCGTCGCCGAGGTCTACAAGAACAACCTGGGCTACATCCAGGAACGCAAGAAGCAGGAACTCGAAGCCCAGGGCCTCGAGCCCAAGCCCATGGGCGAAGTCTCCGGCAGCGCCGAAGCCCCCAAATCCTGATCCCCTTCCGGGCCCTTAGCTCAGTTGGTTAGAGCAGCCGACTCATAATCGGTAGGTCGTAGGTTCAAGTCCTACAGGGCCCACCATTTCATGTTCGAATCATGCGACCGCATTGCTGCGGTCGCATCATTTGGATCAGCGAAGCTCCGTACCCTCGAAGCGGTCCTGGAAGATCAATGGTTCCGCCTGACCACCGGTGCAGATTCGAAGGGACCAGGCTTCCAGATCTCCGCCGTCTTGATTGGCGTCATCCTCGACCGTGAGCTGCCAACTTCCAGCGAACGCCTCGCCATCGAATACCGACAAGGGATTCTCGGGTCGATAGGTCAGACCATCCGTCGGCGGGCAGGGCCAGCTGTTTGGCCCCAGCGCCGACTCGTCATCAAAGCTGATCAGCATGCCATCTTCGCTGCTGCAGGTCTGGTCCACCAGGACCACCGAGGTGCCCGACGGGCTGGACAGACTGACGGTCAAGTCGTTGATGAACGTGTGGGAGAACTCCAAGCCGATGACATCAATATCCACAATCGGGCCACTGCCGATAGCGTCCAGATTAGAGACGATCGTGGGTGTGCCGAGCGGACTGATGGCGATTGGCACATACGTACTGGCAAACGTCTGGCAGGAAACGACCCCAGTAATGAACTGGCGCGCTCCGCTGGCCCGCGCACCACAGCTGTTCTGCGCTGTTGCTCGCCAGAAGTAAGCCGTGCCGCCTTGCAGCACGCCACCGGGCACCTGGAAGCTGGTCCCGGTCACGGCCTGTGACAGGGCCGGCGACGAGAAATCCGACTGATCATCGATTTCGACCTGGTAGTCCGTGACGCCCGCAACAGCAGCCCATTCAAGCAGCGGTGCGTCATTGTCCAGCGTGGCACCGTTCGAGGGGCTGGTCAGGCTCGGCGATGCGGGCAGGCCGAGTACGGTCAGTGCCAGTTCGTCATCGCGGCTGCCGATGCCAGCCGTACCCGTCACGGTCACCGTGAACACACCTTCGCTCAAGTTCCCGAGCTGCAACTCGCTGGTAAAGGGCGGCACCTGATCATTCTGCGAGAAGGCGGTGCTGCCACCAAAGCCGCTGGCCGACAGAGACACCGTGTCGGTGAAGTTATCAATGGGATCGACAGCCATGTTGACGGTCGGGCTGTCAGCGACACAGGCTTCGATCGCGGAAGGCGTGACCGTGACGGTGAAGTCACCGCTCCCGGCCTCGATCGTGAAGTTCGTATTGCTCACATCGAAAAAGATGTTGTCGCTGCAGCGCACGCGCAGGCGCGCTTGATTGGTCACAACTCCCGGTACGCTGATCGATTCAGAACCATCATTCGAGGTACCGCTGACAATCGTGGTATCGAAGTTCAGGCCGCCATCAGAGGACAGCTCGATATCCACATTGGCGCAGGACACGGGCGACTGGCTGGTTCCCGCCACATCCCAGGTCACGGTTTCACTCGTACCCGTGGTCCAGGTCACGGCCGTATTCGGTGCGGTGACCCGGAACGGACCGGAGCCTCCATCGACGTTGAATTCGACTTCGTCGTAGTCGACACCGCCACCGCCGACATTGTCATCCAGGGCGGTCAGGCGGAAGCTCATGGTCCGTGAGCTCGTCGGCAAAGCTTCGCCCACATTCTGCGTGCCGTTCAGCAAGTCCTGGAGCCGCGGGAAGATACGGACCGGCTCGTCCGTGGCGGGAAAGGAGCGGAACAGGGGCAGTCCGTTGTCGAAGGTGGTGTCGTGCTGCTCCCAGCGGTAGCGGAGATTGTCGCCGTTCGGGTCCGTGGCACTCCCGGTCAGCAGAAAGGGAGTCTCGGCCGGAATGGTGAATCCGCCCACGCCCGCATCGACGGTCGGCGCATCATTGTTGAGGTTCGTCACGCTGCCGCAGTTGGAGCCGCCACCCTGCAGGAAATCGCTGATCTCGTCGAAGTTGCCCGTGTGGAAGTGGGCGTCGGAGTTGGGCTGAACATTGACCCCGCAGATGCCGGCGTAGGCCATGATCGTCGAACCGCTGAAGGGCTCATAGGGGATGGGGCCGGCCGATCCCGAACAATTGCTGAAGGTGTGATTGCCACCGAACTGATGTCCGATCTCGTGGGCCACATAGTCGACGTCGAAGGGATCACCGATGGGGCTACCGAGCCCGGTTACACCGCGCGCTTTCCGCGTTGACGAACAGACCGATCGCAGGGATGCGATGCCACCCCCACCCGTGGAGAACACGTGACCAATGTCGTAGTTGGCGCTACCGATCTCGTTGTCCAGATTGGTCTGATTCTGGCCCAACATCGTTGAACCGCTATTGTTCGTGTACGGGTCGGTGGCGCCGTTGGTGTAGATCACCTCATCGGTATTCGGAATCAGCGTAAAGCTCACCGAAAGCTCATCTTCGTAGATGCCGGTCACTCGGTTCATCGTCGTAACGATCGCCGCCAGAGACAGCGCCACCGTGCCGCCGTGGAACTGAGTGTATTCACCGGTGGCCGCCATAGCCAGACGATAGGTTCGAAGCTCATCACCACGGGCTTGAATCTCACCGTCGCGCTGCAAGGCCTCTTCCGGTAGCGGCTCACCCTCTGGCGTTTGGAGATTCGGCACATTCAACGGCCGAGGCAGATCCCTGCGCCAATAGTTGATGTACAGGTCCGTCTCCCCACGAAAGTAGGGGTCGATGAACCAGCTGCCTTCAGCACCGCGAACCATGGCGTGGAAGCCACGGGGCGTCACGTCCAGCCAGACTCGATCGCCACTGCCATCGACCGCCTCACCGCGGTAGGCGCGAATCTCGGGATAGTTCTTGGCCAGACCCGGCGACAGCAGCCGACTGGTGCGCACGCGAAACTCGATCAAGCGGCCGTCCGGATGGGGCAAGAGGATGACGCGCTCACCACGTTCTCCTTGAGCCACGGCAAGCTCAAGCGCTTCAGCCATAGCGGGCAAGTCCAGTGACAGGGTGCGGAAGCGAGCGGGTCGGACCGTGCGCTCAAAATCGGCAGACTGGACGACGCCGTCGACTTCGGTCCAGAGGTTCCCAGGGGCGGTCTGGGCCTGTGCGGATGCCAGAAACAGGGCCGCGGTCAAAGCAGCCACAATATTCATTCTTTTCATGGAATTCAGCTCAGACGGGGTGGATCAGAGGGGCCGTATGCTAGCACTCGTCACCAGCCAAGCTGACGATGGCCTCGTCACGTGACGTGCGACGACCTGCCTTGCCGACTGCAGCGCTGAGATTCAGACAGTAGTCACCTTGACACCCACGAACGATACTGGCCGCCTCACTGAATCAC
>JBCDLQ010000124.1:0-6611 GCA_039414335.1 Pseudomonadota bacterium
CAGCAAGCAGGGTGATGCCCTGCTCAAGATCGGCTTCAGCCACTTCGAGCTGCAGCAGTGGACTGAGGCCCGTGCTGCGCTGGAACAGGTGCGCAGCGACTTTCCCGACTCCACGCTCGCGCGTCTGGCTGACGGCCGCCTGCGCGATATGCGGCTGGCCGGCCACTTCTAGGCCGTCCTGCAAGGCTCGCCCCTCGGACCTCCGGAGGGCGGCGGCTTTTCGTTCAACACCCCGCTTGCTTTCTAAAGACCATGGTTTCGACCGCAACCGCCACACTCCCAGCAGCCGATAAGACCCGTCGTGGCCTTAAAATCACCGAGATATTCACCTCGATCCAGGGTGAGTCCGATCTGGTCGGGTGGCCGACCGTTTTCGTCCGCCTGACCGGCTGCCCGTTGCGCTGTCGCTGGTGCGACACGCCTTATTCCTTCGGAGGTGGAGAGTGGATGTCGATCGACTCCATCGTCGAACAGGTCAAGGCGACCGGCGTGCGTCGAGTCTGCGTTACGGGCGGAGAACCCTTGACTCAAAAACGATGCCTGATCCTGCTGAGCGCCCTGTGCGATGCCGGTTGCATCGTTTCCCTGGAAACCAGCGGCGCCTTGTCTGTGGCAGCTGTTGACCATCGCGTGATCAAGGTCATGGACCTGAAGGCGCCTGGTTCGCTGGAAGTCGACCGCAACGAATGGGCCAATCTCGATCATCTGCAGCCGCATGATCAAATCAAGATCGTGATCGCTGATCGAAGGGACTTCGACTGGGCGATCGCTCAAGTTCGCCAACACACACTCGACCGCTGGCAAGTGCTGTTTTCGCCGGTTAATGGTGAGCTTCGACCCCGAGATCTCGCCGAGTGGATTCTGGCCGAGCAAGCACCGGTCCGACTGCAGCTGCAACTTCACAAGTACCTGTGGGGCGATGAAAAGGGGCGTTGATGATGAGATCGACGACAGCGAGACGATGTAGCGGCCTCGAAGTAATCCATCCATGCACCCTGCTCGCTTCCGCTGAGAGATTTTTTTCATGACCCTGAATACCGTTGTTTTCCCAGTCGCCGGTCTTGGCACTCGATTTCTTCCGGCCACGAAAACAGTGCCGAAGGAAATGCTGCCGGTCGTCGATCGCCCCCTGATTCAGTACGCCGTCGAAGAGGCGCTGGCAGCCGGGGCGCGTCGTCTGGTTTTCGTGACCGGTCGTACGAAGGGCGCAATCGGCGACTACTTCGACAAGGCCTATGAGCTGGAAACGGAGCTGGAGCGGCGCGGCAAGCAGGACGTGCTGGATGCGTTGGACTCCCTTTTGCCCGCAGACGCGGAATGTCTCTACGTGCGCCAGCCCGAAGCACTGGGCTTAGGTCATGCCATTCTGTGTGCCCGCTCGCTGGTCCCCGATGAGGCTTTCGGCATCATCCTTCCGGACGATCTGATCCACCATCCGTCTGATCCGGTCATGGCGCAGCTGGCTCGCCATCATGAGGCGACGGGCGCATCTGCGATCAGCGTTGAAGCCGTTCCCATGGAGCGAACCCAGTCCTACGGCGTGGTCGATGTCCGCGAGCACGAGGGGCGCTCGGCGCGACTGCGCGGCATCGTCGAAAAACCCGCGCCCGAGCAGGCGCCATCGAATCTGGCGGTCGTCGGGCGCTACGTCCTGAGTTCGGGCATCTTCGACTTGCTCGAGAAAACCGCCGCCGACCATCGCGGCGAGATCCAGCTCACCGATGCGATCGCCGAACTGCTCAAGCGTGAAGCGGTGGACGCCTATCAATTTGAAGGGCGCCATTTCGACTGCGGCAGCAAGCTCGGATTCCTGCAGGCCACCGTGCATTTCGGAACGCGCCACGCCGAGATTGGCGGTGATTTTTCCGACTGGCTGAAGGGGTTTTAATTATGGGTTTTTCAGCACTTCACGGACGCTGTTCTGGACCGTTAAAAGCGGGTACACTGGCCGGTTAATTCAACAAGAAAAGAACGCAATGACGATTGCCAATGAACTGCTGGCGCAGGTGCGCCATGCCGTGGCTGACGCCGGTTCAGCCATCCTCGAAATCTACGCCAATCCGGCGTTGTTCGAAACCGAGCTCAAGGACGATGACAGTCCGCTGACGGCTGCCGACAAGGCCGCCAATGACATTCTGGTCTCAGCGCTGCAGGCGCTGACGCCGGACATTCCCGTACTGTCCGAGGAATCGGCACAGGCCCCCTGGAGCACGCGCCAGCACTGGACACGCTGCTGGGTCGTCGATCCCCTGGATGGCACGCGGGAATTCCTGAAACGAAACGACGAATTTACCGTCAACGTCGCTCTGGTCGATGGCCACCGTCCTGTACTGGGCGTGGTTTATGCACCGGCGCTGGATCGCTGGTTCTTCGCGGCTCGCGGACAAGGCGCCTGGCGTCAGGATGGCGAGCGTGATCCGATCCGGATCGAGGTCGGCGAAAAGATTGCCGACCGACCCTGGCAGGTTGTGGGCAGTCGTTCGCACAACACGCCGGAGGTCAATGCCTTCGTTGAGCAGTTGGGCGACGCCGAACTGGTTGCCATGGGCAGCTCTCTGAAGCTGTGTCTGGTCGCCGACGGTTCTGCGGATCTCTATCCGCGTCTCGGACCGACCTGCGAGTGGGACACCTGTGCAGCGCAAGCCGTTGTCGAAGAAGCGGGTGGTCACGTGCTCCATGCGGAGACCGGGCAGCCGCTGATGTACAACGCTCGCGAGAGCCTGCTCAACCCGCACTTCATCGTGTGCTCGACACCCGATCCCGACTGGTTCCGCAAGGCCGCCTGACGGCGCTGCTGCCGGATCGATTGACAAGGAACTCAACCCCACAGTGAACGATCAGGCAAGCCAGCGCCAGCTCAGCCACCTCGAGATGCTCGAGGCCGAGGCGATCCACATCATCCGTGAGGTCGCTGCCACCGCCGAGCATCCCGTGATGCTGTACTCCGTTGGCAAGGATTCCGGCGTCATGCTGCATCTGGCGCGCAAGGCCTTCTATCCGTCGCCGCCGCCCTTTCCCTTGCTGCATGTGGACACGACCTGGAAATTCCAGGCCATGTACGAGTTCCGAGACTGGATCGCGAAGGACATGGGCATGGAGCTCATCGTCCACATCAACCAGGACGGCGTGGACCAGAAGGTCGGCCCGTTCTCGCACGGTTCCAAGACCCATATCGACATCATGAAGACCCAGGCGCTGAAACAGGCCCTGAGTCACTATGGCTTCGATGCGGCTTTTGGCGGTGCTCGACGCGATGAAGAGCGTTCCCGAGCCAAGGAGCGCGTGTTTTCCTTCCGCGACCGGAATCATGGCTGGGACCCGAAGAACCAGCGACCGGAGCTATGGAATCTTTACAATGGCCGCGTCCACAAGGGCGAGTCGATTCGCGTCTTCCCCCTGTCGAACTGGACCGAGCTCGACATCTGGCAGTACATCCACGCAGAAGACATTCCCATGGTGCCCCTATACTTCGCCGCCGAGCGACCGGTGATCGAGCGCGACGGCATCCTGATGGTGGTCGATGACGCTGCCCGTCTGCCGGCCGATCTGGACCAGGAGCCGGTTATGAAGACCGTGCGATTCCGAACCCTGGGCTGCTGGCCGCTGACTGGGGCCGTCGAGTCCACGGCAACCAGCCTGCTGGATGTGATTGAAGAGACGCTGAAGGTCAAGCACTCGGAGCGTCAGGGACGATCGATCGACCGGGATCCCGGCGCCTCGATGGAAGAAAAGAAACGGCAGGGGTACTTCTGACCATGGATATCGAATCCCTGCTGAAGCAGCACGCCGACAAGGACCTGCTGCGATTCATAACCTGCGGATCCGTGGACGATGGCAAATCGACGTTGATCGGTCGTCTGTTACTGGAGTCCAAGCAGGTCTACGAAGATCAGCTGGCCGCTGTCCAGCGCGATTCCAGGAAGTGGGGCACGCAGGGCGACGACGCTGATCTGGCGTTGCTCGTCGATGGACTCCAGTCCGAGCGCGAACAGGGCATCACGATCGATGTCGCCTATCGCTACTTCTCGACGCCGAAACGCAAGTTCATCATCGCCGACACGCCGGGCCACGAGCAGTACACGCGCAATATGGCCACCGGCGCGTCTACCGCCGATGCGGCGGTCATCCTCGTTGATGCGCGTTCGGGTCTTCAGACGCAAACCCGGCGTCACTCCTTCATCGTGTCGCTGCTGGGCATCCGGCACGTGATCGTGGCCATCAACAAGATGGACCTGATCGACCACAGCCAGGACCGCTTTGACTCCATCGTCGCCGACTACCGCGCCTTCGCCAACAAGCTGGGCGTAGGGCACGTGCACTGCCTGCCGGTGGTCGCGCTTGACGGCGACAACGTGCTGGAGCGCTCCGACAAGCTGAGCTGGTATCAGGGGCGGACCTTGATCGAGCTGCTCGAATCGATCCCGCTGGGGGATGAGGCGAGCAGCGCCGACTTCCGCTTCCCCGTTCAATACGTCAATCGCCATAGCGAGAGTTTCCGCGGTTTCGCCGGAACGGTGGCCAGCGGTCGCATTGCCGTGGGTGAGGGTGTGATGGCCATGCCTTCAGGGCGTCAGAGTCGGATCGAGCGAATCGTCACTTTTGACGGTGACCAGCAATCGGCAATGGCGGGCCAGGCGGTGACCGTGACGCTGGCCGACGAGATCGATCTCAGTCGCGGCGACATGCTCGTGCGCCCGGAGGCTCGGCCGCGCATCGCCGAGGGGCTCGATGCGCGCCTGGTCTGGATGGCCGACACACCGCTGAATCCGGGGCGTCAGTACGACCTGCGTTTCGCGACCTCGACCGTTGCCGCCACACCGCAGTTGATCCACCATCAGATCGACGTCAACTCCCTTGAACATCATCACGTCGACGAACTGGGTCTGAATGATATTGGTCTGGTTCGCTGGGGCTTGAGCAAGCCCACGGCTTTCGACGCCTACGGTGAGCATCGCCAGACCGGTTCCTTCGCCGTGATCGACCGGATCAGCAATCTCACCGTTGGCGCCGGCATGATCGTGCGCCCGGTGACCGACGAGCTGGCCGACAAGTCATCGAACGTGGTTTGGCACGAGCATCGGATCGCCAAGATCCAGCGCGCGGGGCAGAAATCCCAGCGACCGGCGGTCCTGTGGTTCACCGGCCTGTCTGGTGCGG
Source organism: Pseudomonadota bacterium (assembly GCA_039414335.1). Taxonomy (GTDB): domain Bacteria; phylum Pseudomonadota; class Gammaproteobacteria; order Xanthomonadales; family Wenzhouxiangellaceae; genus Wenzhouxiangella. The sequence goes on from JBCDLQ010000124.1 coordinate 5,158, forward strand.
GCAAGTCCTCCGTAGCGAACGCGCTGGAGCAGGCACTGTTCCAGCGGGGCTATCACTCTTACCTGCTCGATGGCGATAACGTCCGCCACGGCTTGAACCGCGATCTCGGGTTTACCGATGAGGATCGAGTGGAAAACATCCGCCGCATCGGCGAGGTGGCGCGCCTCATGGCCGATGCCGGTCTGGTGGTCCTGAGCGCCTTTATCTCACCGTTCCGCGCCGACCGCGAACTGGTTCGCGAGCTGATGGAGCCCGGTGAATTCGTTGAGATTCACGTGGACGCCAGCCTGGCGACCTGCGAGAGCCGCGATCCCAAGGGTCTGTACGCGAAGGCAAGGGCCGGTGCCATCAAGCATTTCACGGGGATCGATTCGCCCTATGAAGCGCCGGACAAGCCGGAGATCGTGCTGGATACGGAGACCCTGTCGATCGAAGAAAGCGTCGATGCGCTGATCGACTACCTCAAGCAGCGCCAGATTCTGGTCTGAGCTGTTCTGCTATCCGGCGTCGCCGTCCTCGGTCACCGTGGCCGAGGATCGCGCCCGCTCTCGGCATTCCTCGTCACCGATCTGAGGCCGTTCCCCGTTCGAGCGGATGCAGGAACACTGACCCGTGTCGATCGACTCGGCACAGAAGATCCGGTCGTCTTCTTCGGCCTGGAACAGTTCGGGCATCTCGGGAAGCTCGATCTGAGGACGACCGGACTCATCGAGCCAGCCCTCCGGAATCGGCCGACCCATCGCCAGCCAGACGCCCAAAGCGACCGTGATGGAGATCATCAGCGTCATCCCCAGCGGGCGTTTCCAGAAGGGTCGGTGATCGGGCATGCTGCCTAGTATAAGAAAGCTGACAGATCGACCCCGGAAGCGGACCCGGGGCCGATCCTCGTGCTTATTCGGAGGCCTCGAAGTCGCCCGCGACGACGATGGTCAGACCCTCCGGGTCCAGATGACGACGCACAGCGCTATTGATGTCCGCCGTGCTTAGTTCACGAATGGCCTGTTCGAACATGATCTGGTGCTCCATGCTCCGACCGAGGTAGCGGTTATAGGCCAGTACGTTGACCAGAAAATTGTCGTTGGCTCGGGCCAGCGCTTGTTGTTGTAGGAATCCGGTCCGGCCGGCATTCAACTCCTCTTCGCTGAAGCCCTCGTTCAGCCATAAATCAATCTCCGCTTTGAAAACCTCAAGTAGGCGCTCGCGATTTTCTGGGGCGAACATCGCGAAACCGGAGAAGCTGGCATCTTCATCGATTGGCCCGTATGAAAAGCCGCCAGAGACGCTGTAGCTCAAGCCTTCCTCATCCCTGATGCGTTTTGATAGGCGAGAATTGAGGAAACCGCCGCCAATCAGGTGGCCGGCCATGGTCAGGGCAACCGCGTCCGGGTGGTCGTCGCGCATGGCAAAGGGCAGGTTGGCAATCATCACCGCATTGGCCTTGTCGTCCATCTGCG
>JBCDLQ010000125.1:0-6578 GCA_039414335.1 Pseudomonadota bacterium
CGCCGAGATTCAATGAGGAGGATTGAATGAGCCCGTGGTCGACGAAGAGAGAGCCGCTCGCCACACCACCGCCGGGATTCAACCCTACATTGATCAGTGGCGCTTCGATGCCATGCGCATTGAGCAGGCTTCCCGTGGCTGAACCGGTACCGTTGGCGACGCCGACATTCAGTTCCGTGAAGCGACGGAGTTGCGCTGTATTACTGAACACGTCGAGCTGCTGTCTGACGTTGCCGACAGCCGACCCCGAGCCAAAGCTGACACCGATATTGACCGGGCCCTGATTGACGGCGGTGTTGGTACCGTCAAAATCAAACCCAATGTCGACTTCAGCGGAAGCCGTTCCACTCCCTTCGGCCACGCCGATGTTGGCACTCGCAACACCATCAATCTCACCACCATTGAGTACGGCGACGGCACTGCCATTGGATCGAGCGACGCCAATCTCCATTGGACCATCGTTCGCGATCAGTCCCCCGGTACTCGAATCGAGTTCGACCCGAGCGTCGACGGAACCGTCCGCTTCGGCAACGCCTATTTGAATGGAGGAGAAGGATTGAGAATTGGGGCGGTCTGGAACGAGGTAGGTGCCCGAAGCATCCCCCTTTGCCTGGCTGACACCGATCCGCAGGGCGCCCTGGTTTCCGGGTTGGATGCCGCCGCCGTTGTCGCCGTCAAAGGTCAGCGTTCCGGTTGAGGTGGCTGAACCATTGAAGGTGACGCCAATGTTGGCGTCGCCGGCAACGTTCAGGTCGAGGCCAAAGTCTTCCTCGAAGCGCAGTGTGCCTGTGCCGCCATCCACACCGAGATCGAAGCGGAGCGCTTCGGGGTCGTCGGAATCTGCGGGCACCAGCGCCGTGCCGCCTTGATTGATCGCGACATTCAGGGCCGCGTTCGGCAAGATGGCCGGTGACCAGTTGATCGTGTCAAACCAGGTGGCCTCAACAGGTGAGATCCAGCTCAAACCACCGATCCCTTCCAGGGAAGCCACGGCCGGTGCCGCAATGCCGAGGCTTGAGGCGAGAGGACTGGTCGCGCTGTTCTGGACGCCCAGAGCGATCGCCTCAACGTTGACGGTAACGCTGCAGAGGGTCCCGGGATCGAGCGCACCGCCATTGAAGTCAACCGAGTTGCCGCCATCGGATGCGGTCAGACCGGCATGGGGACAATTGGTGAAGGCGTTGGCGGGTGAGGCCAGCTGCAGGCCGGCAGGCAGCGTGTGGGTGAAGGCAAGGCCGGTCGCTGGACGCATGGAATCCTGATTCAGCAGCGAGTAGGTCAGGGAAGTCACGCCGCCGGGGCTCAAGAATGTCTCGCCAAAGGCCTTGCTGAAGCTCGGTGCCGATGTGACTAACAACTGGGCAAACGCCGCGCCGCTGGCCCCTGCGGTCGAGCTCAGGTCGCTGGTCAGATTTTCCAGCAGGCCACTGGCGACGGGGAGAATGTCTACGCTGATGCTGCATGAAGAACCGCTGGCTACGGACCCACCGGTATAGGCGATGGTGTCCGAGCCCTCAACGGCCGTGACGACTCCGCCAGAACAGCTATTGTCTACGTTGCTGGGCGAGGCCACGATCAGACCGGCGGGCAACGAGTCGGTGAACTCGAGGAAGTCTGCAGCCGCTGCATTGGCCGTGTTGTCTATCGTGAAGGTCAACGCCGTCACCAGTTGCTGGCCCGTCTCAGCCGGTGAGAACTGCTTCGAGAAGCCCGGCGCACCGACATCATTGATTGTGACGATGGCTTCGGCCGCAGCGCTATCACCCAGCTCGGAATTCAATGTGCTGGTGCTGCTTACCCAGCGACCTGGTGTGGTGGCTGCGATGTCAAACTCAAGCGTGCAGGTCATGGCCGCTGCCAGACTGCCGTTGAAGCTGAAGCTGTTCAATTGAAGGTTGGTCGAGCCGACGCAGTCGGTCGTCAGATTGCCGGGCAGGTCGGTCGTGAAGCCCGTGGGGAAGCTATGGTTGAAGCTCACAGCCTGCAAATCATTCACCGCTGAAGTGTTGGTCAGCGTGTAGCGCAGGGTAGTGACATCGCCGACGTTGAGCTGATTCGCACCGAGTGTCTGGGTGAAGAGCGGCAAGGGCGTATCGATAACCTCAATCGTCGCTAGGGCACCACCGCTGCTGCCTGCATTCGAGAGTAGCGCATCGATCACGCTCTGCTGTTCGCCCAAGGCAGTGCCGACAACATCGACGCTGACCAGGCAGGTGCTGCCTGCGGCCAGGCTGCCGTTGAGCAAGCGAATCTGGTCACTCTGGAGATTCAGCGCGCCGCCGCAGGTGCTGCTGGGCGTTGTGGGGCTCGCCAGCGCGAGACCTTCGGGCAGGTTGTGAGTGAAGGCGAGGTTTGTGAGCGCGGCCGCCAGGGCGGTTCCATCGATCAGATAGTTGACCGTAGTCACTTCTCCGACTTCGACGGTGGCTGCGTCGTAACTGTGGAGGAACACCGGTGTCCCCGGATCGGCGATGACAATGCTCGCCTGAGCAGCTGGAGCGCTTCCGCCGTCGAAGGTCAGTTCAGACGTCTCGGCCAGCTGAAGGCCCGTTGCGATCGCTTCCAGATCGAGCTGGAAAATGCAGGTCTCGCCGGGGTCGATCAACGGAAAAATAGCGTTGATTGAAGTTGCGTCATTGAAAATATTACTTCCGCAGTTGACTGAAAAGCCATTGGGGTCGGCAACAACCAGGCCCGGCGGATAAGTCTCAGAGTAGGTGACGTTCTCCAATGTGACCGTACCCGTGTTCGTCACGGTCCAGGTCGATTGGGTAATCTGTCCGAGCTCGACTCGAGCTGCGTCGTAGGATTTCTCCAGCACAGCGCTTTGAGCGCTGGCAGCAGCGTGAACGGCCAGCAGGCCGCAGAACAGGAACAGGCAAAGCAGATGGCGAGTCATGAGATCGTCCCGTGGTGTGAGCGCATAGACAAAAGCTCAGGCTCGGTCGATCAGGACGCGCACCGTGGCATCCCGCTTCCCCGCAGCCTGAGCTTCGCGATTTTAGCAAAACGCGCGCTGGTCAGGGCCGGCTGCCGCCAAATGGGAAAGTCAGTCGATCATTGATTCCAGCTCGTTGCGTGCGGCCTCGAAATGAGCCTCGAGTCTCGGAATATCAGCATCGCCGTAGCCGTCTCGTAAGCGTTGCTGGGCATTGTCGAGCAGCATCATCAGGGTGCTGGCCGAAGCCGCAGCAGCATCGGGATCGGTACTTCCCACTTCGCCAATCCAGATCGGGCTTGTTTCTGCATAGAGGTAGCTGTCGTGTGCTGGCCAGCCGGTATTTACTCCCGTGACCCGGGCAGTGACCCAACCACCGCTCGGGAGGCGCAGCTGGCCACTGTAGGTCTGAGTGGCCCCGCCAGCGCTCTCGATCGTATTGATGCGCTCGCCGTTGACGAAGAATTCGATCAGTTCCAGGGGCAAGACCGAGTGAACCGTCAGAGTCCAGGCCACGGCATCGTCAGAGGGAGTGATGACCTCGCCGGGTCCGCTGCCAGCGATCTGGAAGTCCAGCATGGGGCCGTTGCTGATCACGCTGCGGCCGGCCCGCAAGGCGTTCTGGAAGCTGGCCTGCGTGAACTCACCTTCCGGCTTCACATAGACCCGTGTCGCGCCGACCGGCATGGTGCGGTAGTAGTTGTTCATGACATCGCTGCCGCCCGTCGCGGCGAGGGGAATGCCCAGGTTTAGGACCTGGTGCCAGACTGCGCCCGTGCCGATCTCGTCGGTCCAGAGGCAGGCCAGCTCGATCAGGTCGACCTCGCCCTGAACGGCATCGGCCACAAAGGCGATGGGCACGCTGCCGGCCGTATCAGTAGTTAGGGGATTCTGAATGGCGACTGGATGGACGTAGCCACCGAGGCCACCGCCGTCCCGGGCATGGCGCAGGGCTTCGGCATTGAGACGGTCATCATCGCTGTAGATTTCGTAGTAAGGGCCCCAGATCCACGGCCAGAACAGGTCATCCATGCCGAAGAGGCCCACGTGGCCCAGGAAGTGCGAGCGGACTTCCTGACCGAAGATGATCAGGGGCGGTTCGCTGCGCTGCCAGCCCCACAGGTCCTGCTGCAGGAAGCGGTTGTGCAGATTGGCCAGCAGGGGAATTCCCAGGTCCAAACCTTCGGCGCGCAGGTCCGTGACTATATCCTCCGGATCCAGGCGGTAGGGGCCGCCGTAGTTCAGGTGGAAGTGCGTATCGGCCGAATACCAGCCCAGCTCGGAAGCGTCCCATAGCCGGCCCAGGGTGATGTTGACCGCGGTCGTTTCGTTGGCGCGAATCTCGAAGGTCTGCGTCGTCGCTGCGGTCTCGAAGCCCTGAACCGCCGTAACCGTGACCGGACCTGCGGGCGCGACGATTTCAATGAAGCCGGAGGAATAGAAAAACACGCGGTTGTGTTCCATCTCCTTGCGCACGGCACCGCTCTCGGGGGCGACTGGGTGTCCCTGGCCATCGATGACGTTCATGCGCACGGCGGCATAGCGTTGGTCGCCGACGCCGGTGGTCAATTGGAGGCGGCCGACGGGCACACCCCAATCCCAGGATTTCACGGTTACCGTTTCACGGGGTCCGCCGACCACGGGAATCTGATACAGCGTCTTTCGCTCGTTGTCGTCGGCTTCGGAGAAATAGATGTGTGTCCCGTCCGCACTGAAGGTCGGGCTAAGCGGCATACCGCCACCCTGGGTCAGCATAATCGAGGTATGCGGTGCCTCGACGGCCATCAGACGAAGTTCCCAGCCGCCGTCGTAGGGCCAGACATAAGTCATCAAACGACCATCCGGTGACAGGGCCATGTCCGCCTGTGCCGTCAGGCTGTCTTCGATTAACAAGCGGCCTTCACCCGTGTCCAGATTGATAGATCGGATCGAATCATGCGTATCGCGCTTGTCCAGATATACGGCCGTTGTGCCGTCTGCGCTCAATCGCGGGCGACGCAGTACTTCACGGCGACCGGCTTCTCGTTCCGGCGTGACCTGACGACGCTCGCCGCTGTCCAGGTCCAGTACCCACAGATCCATCGGTCCATTGTCTGACGAGGAGAAGAACACCTGACTTCCATCGGCTGAAAAGACCGGATCGAGATGAACGGCTTCGGAGTCGGTCAGACGCGTCTCTTCACCGCTGTCCATGTCGAGCAGAATGATATGCAGTGAAGTCTCGTAGTCGCGCACGAACACGAGGCGATCACTCTCGGGTGACCAGGCGGGTCGCGCATCGATGCCGGCGGAATCCGTGACGCGTCTGGCGATACCGCTGTCCAGATCCATCACCCAGATCCAGCCGCGGGCAGCAAGGGCCAGGCGCGTGCCGTCCGGTGAGGGTGCGGCGTCCGTGGGGCCTGCGTTGAGGATCGGCAGTTCGAAGCCTTCGAAATAAACGTGGTGGCCGAAGCCATCGATCAGGGGATAGGAATGGGTCCATTCGGCCTGAGCTGATGAACAGGCCAGCAGCAAGGCGGTGAGCATCAAGCGCAACATCATGTTGTCTCTACTCCAAGGGTGAGCGCGGCTTCGATAGGTAGCCCGCTATGTCGGGATCGGCAACGCAGTGTAGCGCTTCAAGGGCTCAAGAAGGGAGGGCGACCATGGCTCATCGCCAATGGATGGGCCACGGTCGATCTTCATTGTTCGAAGCGATCATTGAAGATGTTGACGTTCTGGGGGGCGCCGCTGATCGTCAGACGGAGAATGTCCACACCACCCTCCTCAACAACGCCAAAGCTGTCAATCGAGAACCCATCGGGCAGGTTGATCACCTCGGTCGTCGCAATAAAGGTCTCAAGTCCGCTTGCGCTGTCGCTGATGATCAGGTCGAAATCATGGGTGCCGGCCAGCGGGAGGAAGCTCGGTGCGAAGCGTGCCTGAATGAGGCCATCGATGGCTGCCGTTCCGGCGTCAATGCCGCTGTAGACATCGTTGTTGGCCAGCGTTGCATCGGCCCGCGTCGTCCCTCGAAGGATGAACTGGATCGTGGATCCTTCACCGGCCTCGATGTCATCAGATTGGATCAGTGAATCAGTCAAAGAAACCATGGTGTCTAATTGAGTCGCTTCGGAAAACCGATTGGCGATGTCAATCTCCGGAGCCGCCATCAGACTGCCATCAAGTTCGAGCGATAAGTCGATGCCACCACCTGAATCTGCGGATTCACTGCTGAGCTGACCGATGAGCAAGAAATCGTTCGCTTCCATCCGACTATCGACCAGGTCGAGATCGATAGTCGCATCCATCGTGGCGTCACTCAGGACGATCGACTGGGCAATCAAAATGTCAGTAGCTCGTAGCTCGCTATCTGACCAAGTCTGCTCAAGGTCTGTTGATCCGATGCCGTTGAGAAAGCCAACGAAATTGCCGATCTGCAGCTTGTCGGCTTCAATGCGGCTCCCCGTGGCCATGATGGAAGACCGATGAGAGGCTGCAGTGTTGGGCCGTTGCGTTGAGACTCTCCCAAAGAGCACATCGCCTGTAGTCTCTAGCGTCAGGTCGTTCCAAGTGCCCGTGATTTCCGTTTCAGCGGAGCCACCATTGGCTCCGGTCACATTACCGAAGTTGAAATTCCGAGCTTCCGGAGTGATGA
>JBCDLQ010000126.1:0-6529 GCA_039414335.1 Pseudomonadota bacterium
ACGTATTGTCGAGGTTGATTCCCGCCACTACAAGACGGGCAATTTGTAGGGTGCGCCAGCCTGCTCACGAACGAGTCGTGGCACAAGATAGCCCGACAGTTCGATTCGAAGGGCTTCCATCAATTCCAGCGCGCGGGTCGGATGTTGCTCGAATCGCGCGGCCCCCTCGACTCGGCCAAGCAAATGCAGGTAGTAAGGTATCACGCCTGCTTCGAAACTGCGCCTCATCAATGCGGCAAGGGCATCGCTACTGTCATTGATGCCCGCCAGCAGCACCGACTGATTGAAAACCGTTGCACCTGCCCGTCGAAGAAGCGCCATGGCTGCATCGACTTTCCCGTCGAATTCGGCGGCGTGGTTGGCGTGAACGACAAGCACGACTTGCCAGGGCAGTGTCTCGATCCAATCGATCAGTTCCTGGTCCACTCTCGATGGGAGAACGATTGGAAGTCGCGTGTGCAGGCGAAGCCGCTTGATCTGCGACTGGGACCGAAGTGCATCAGTCAGTGCTGCCAGTCTGGAGGTGTCCAGCATCAGCGGGTCGCCGCCTGAAAGGATGACCTCCTCCACATCGGAATTGCTCTTGAGGTACTCCAGCAGCTGGCCGAGCTGCTGGCCGCTGAAATGATCCTGAGCGTAGGGATAGGCCTGCCTGAAGCAGTAGCGGCAGTGCACGGCGCAGGCACCGGTCGTGATCAGCAGGACTCGACCCTTGTATTTGTGGAGCAGACCACGCTGGGCGCGGCTGGCCTGATCTCCAACGGGATCGCTGCTGAAGCCTGCCACACTTTCCATCTCCCCGGGATGCGGTAGAACCTGGCGCAGCAAGGGGTCGTTCGGATCTCCCTTGCGCATGCGGGCGACAAAAGGTCGGGGAATCAGGATCGGAAATCGAGGTGTGGCCAGCGCGGTCATCCGGTCCGAATCCAGCTCGAGATGGTCCATCAACGGTTCAAGGGAACGGAAGGCTGTCTTCAGCTCCCCGCGCCAGGTCACAGGCTTGGGCGCTGACGGGCTTCGCGCTAGAATAGGAAATTGCATTGGATTCAATCTGCTTGCGTCCTTGGCACTGATTTCGATCGCCGCCGAGAGCGTCAAGTTATTGTAAGCGGAGAAAGCATGGCGACCTATAGCACCAACGAATTCAAGTCCGGCCTGAAGATCATTCTTGACGGCGATCCCTACAACATCGTCGAGAACGAGTTCGTCAAGCCAGGAAAGGGACAGGCCTTCAACCGGGTGCGGGTGCGCAACCTCAAGACCGGTCGAACGATCGAAAAGACTTTCAAGTCAGGCGAATCGGTTGAAGCCGCTGACGTTTTCGAAAAAGAGATCCAGTATCTCTACTCGGATGGCGAGTTCTGGCACTTCATGGATCCGGAGACCTTCGAGCAACTGGCTGCAGGCGAGTCAGCGATCGGGGATGGCGCTCAGTGGTTGAAAGAAGAGGATATGTGCCAGGTCACCCTGTGGAATGGCGAGCCTCTGATCGTGCTGCCGCCGAACTTCGTGGAACTGAAGATCGTTGAAACCGATCCTGGCCTCAAGGGCGATACCTCCGGCAGCGGCGGCAAACCGGCCGTCCTGGAGACAGGCGCGACCGTGCGCGTTCCGCTGTTCGTCCAGGAAGGCGAAGTGATCAAGGTCGATACGCGAAAGGGAGAATATGCGTCTCGGGTCAAGGACTGAGCACGCATGACCGGCAAGGTCGCGCTTCGGCCAGACTGGGTCGTCCCTGTCCAGCCTGAGGGACAGGTTCTCGAAGCCCACGCCGTGGTTGTCGAAGGCGAGCGGATCGCCGCCATCGTGCCCGACTCGGAACTCGAACAGCGTTTCCCGGGCGTTGCGTCTCAAGCGTTGCCGGGCTGTGTCCTTATTCCGGGGCTGATCAACGCGCATGCCCATTCGGCGATGGCGCTGATGCGAGGGCTAGCCGACGATCTTCCGTTGATGCGCTGGCTGGAGGACCACATCTGGCCGGCAGAACAGCAATGGGTAGGGCCGGAGTTCGTCAAGGCCGGGTCGGAACTGGCCATCGCGGAAATGCTTGCAGGCGGCACCACCTGCTTCAACGACAACTATTTCTTTCCTGGCGTGACGGCTGATTGTGCAGTGCGCGCGGGCATGCGCGCTGTGGTCGGCATGCCGATGATTCGCTTTCCCACGGCCTGGGCCAGCTCGGAGGCTGAGTACTTTGAAAAGGGGCTGGAAGTGCACGATCGACTGGTCGATGAGCGGCTGGTCTCAACCACCTTCGTGCCCCACGCACCCTATACGGTCACGGACTCTGCCTTCGAACGCATGCGCGGTCTGGCCGATGAGCTGGATATTCCCATTCACCTTCACCTGCTCGAGGCAGAAGGGGAAGTCGAAGGCTCGATGAAGGAGTATGGCGAGCATCCGCTGGAGCGCTTGAGCCGCTTGGGCTTGCTGAATTCGCGTCTGCTGGCGGTTCACATGACCCAGCTGACTGACGAGGATATGGATCGCGTCGCCGAGGCGGGTGCTCATGTGCTCCATTGCCCGGCGTCGAATCTGAAGCTGGCGAGCGGCTTCTGCCCCGTCGCGGCACTGGACCAGCGCGGGGTCAATGTGGCTATTGGCACGGACGGTGCGGCCAGCAACAACACGCTCGACATGTTTGCCGAAATGAGACTGGCTGCATTGCTGGCCAAAGGCTACAGCGGTGACCCGGAGGCCGTTCCGGCTGCACGGGCCTTGTCCATGGCCACGATCAATGGCGCTCGCGCGCTCCGCCAGGCCGATCGCATCGGATCGATCGAGCCCGGCAAGCAGGCTGATCTGGTGGCCGTCCGTCTCGACGATCTGCAGACCAGCCCGATTCATAGTGTGATCTCACAGCTGGTCTACGCCTGCTCCAGTCGTCAGGTCGAGCAGGCCTGGGTCGCAGGGCAGACCGTTCACGCCAACGGTCAGGCGACGCGACTCGATGTCGAGCAGCTCGCGTTTCAGACGCGGCAGTGGCAGTCAAGAATCCAGAACGGTTGAAGTCAGAAGAAATTTCATCGGTCATGAACGAATCGAGCACCAATCAATCAACGCTGAACATGGATCCGGCCGAAGCGGAGAAGTTCGACGCGCTGGCTTCGCGCTGGTGGGATCCGGAGGGTGATTTCCGGCCGCTCCATGACATCAATGGTCCACGAGCTGATTACATCGCCGCGCGATGCCAGCTCCGTGGAGCGAAGTTGATCGATATCGGTTGCGGTGGCGGTTTGCTCTGCGAAGCTCTGGCCAGGCGCGGTGCTGAAGTCACGGGACTCGACGCAGCCCAGCGACCCCTGTCCGTCGCTCGGCTGCACCGGCTCGAGAGCGAGCTTGAAATCGACTATGTGCACAGCACCGCGGAAGAAATGGCAGACCAACACGCTGACGCCTTCGACGTCGTTTGTTGTCTGGAAATGCTGGAACACGTCCCCGATCCTGCGAGTACGATCAAGGCCTGTGCCGATCTGGTTCGGCCTGGTGGGCAACTGTTCTTCTCGACGATCAACCGCACGCCGCTGGCCTGGGCGGGCGCGATCGTCGGAGCTGAATACGTGCTCGGCCTGCTGCCGCGCGGTACCCATCGCTACGACCGATTGATTCGGCCGGCCGAGCTGGCCGATGCCTGCCGCCGGGCGGGCCTGGTGGTGAACGAGATTGTCGGCATGAACTACAACCCGTTCTCGCGCACCGTTCGAATCGGTGGACGCCCCTCGATCAACTACCTGCTACACGCTCATCGGCCGGAGGCGTGAAGACCCGTTCCGTGCGGGGTGTTTTGTTCGATCTGGACGGCACGCTGGTCGATTCTGCACCTGATCTGGTCGGCACGCTGAACGACCTGCGCCGCCGTCACGACCTGCCGGCTCTGCCTTACTTGGAACTGCGGCCGTACTCCACTCGGGGTGCGCTGGGACTGTTGGAGGCCGGTTTCCCAGAGCTGGATTCGGCTTCAAGAATCGCGCTCCGCGATGATTTCCTGTCTCGTTATCGGGAGCGACTCTGGCAGGAGAGCTTTGTTTTTGAGGGAATGCAAGCGTTGCTGGGGGTGCTGGAGCAGGCCGGTCTCTCTCTCGGGATCGTCACCAACAAGATCGAATCGCTGGCCAGGCCTCTTGTGGAACAGGCGGGCTGGCACCATCTTTTCGGCACTCTGGTCGCTGGCGATACAACGCGGCGCTCCAAGCCCGATCCGCTACCGGTACTGACCGCCTGCGGAAATCTCGGCCTGCTTCCATCGCAATGTGTTCTGGTAGGAGATGACCGCCGGGACGTTCAGGCTGGTGAAGCCGCCGGTGTAGCAACGATTGCGGTGACCTGGGGGTATATCGAAGCGGATGACGATCCCCATACCTGGGGCGCAGATCGCGTCGTGCATCAGGTCGATGCGCTCACGCAATTGCTGTCGCACATCGACTGACTGCCGAGATCGTCGCCTACAGCAACAGCGGACAAGGAATGGGTCATGAGTACGGAATCCGAGGATCAACTGCAGCGCTGGATGTTCGAGAACATCAACGCGCGCTGTGTGCATGTCCATCTCGAACAGGTCTTGCGCGAGGTGCTGCAGATTCAGTCACACCCGCCACTGGTTGAACATCTGCAGGCGCAAGCCTTGCTGGTGGTGAGCTTGCTGTCCTCGGGTCTCAAGTTCAGCGGGCGTATCAGCCTGCAGCTGCAGTCCTCAGGCGCGATTCGCCTGCTGATGGCCGACTGTACGGACGATGGCGGTCTGCGTTGTGTGGCGCGCCTGAACGACGATGTTGAATTGGCCGAAAGTACGGACGAACTCTGGGACAGTCTGGTCAAGGATGGTGTTCTCACGCTAACGCTGGAACCTAGCGACAATAGCGAGCGTTGGCAGGGCATCGTGCCTTTGGAGGGCCGGAGCCTGGCCGAAGCGATGGAGTCCTACTTCGAGCGCTCGGAGCAGTTGCCGACGCGCATCCGCCTGGCGGCGGACAGTCAACGGGCCTCTGCGCTCATGATTCAGCGCATGCCGGGCCCCAGCGATGACGCGGATGGTTGGAACCGACTGCAGCACCTGATGAATACCCTGGGTGACGGCGAGCTCGAGACGCTACCCGGTGTCGAGGTCGTGACTCGTCTGTTCCATGAAGAAGATCGCCGCCAGTTCCCCGAACGATCATTGCGCTTCCACTGTCCCTGCTCACGGCAACGCGTCTCAGAGGTGCTGGTCAGTCTCGGTGAAGCCGAGATTGAAAGCATGGCGGCCGAAGGCGAGACGGTCAACGTGGATTGCGAATTCTGTGGGACGCGATACGACTTCGATCCGATCCAGTTACTGGAGCTGCTGAACGCACCGGTCAGTTCGCACTCGACGACGGTGCATTGATGGACGCCCTGGCCTGGTGTCGCGAACGGATTCTGGTGCCTGGAAATCCTCTGTCGGCCAGTCTGCTGTTCGCCGAGGCTGGGGAACGCGATCGCATTCTGGCCTTGCGCACCTTGATCGGAGAACTGGGTGCCGCGGCCGAGACGCGGGAAGGCGAGGTCGCTGAAACCAAGCTCCAGTGGTGGCGGGACGCACTGTCGGGAGCGCAACCCGCAGCCCAGCGACATCCGGTCATGATGGCGCTCAGTGAATCGGAAGCCCTCGATCCCATCGAAGGCAAACAGCTCGATCGACTGATCGACGGCGTAGCCGAGCTGGTCGAGCTGCCTCGATTCGAGCAGTTCGACGAACTCTGGGGCTTGTGCCAACGCGTTGGAGGCCGTGCGGCAGCCCTAGAGGCCCAACTGCTGGGCGCATCAGCGTCGATCGAGAAAAGCCTGGCCGTTTTGGGTGCATCGGCCTATCTGATCCGAATGACCCGCGATGTGGCCATGGACGCCAGAAACAACCGATGGTGGGTTCCTCTGGAGCTCCAGGCCGACTATCAGGTGTCGCGCAAGGACGTTCAGGATGAGAAGGGTGGCGCAGGCTTCGACGGCCTGGTTCGCACGCTGGTGCACGAGGCGATCAAGCGAGCCGCCGTGGCCAGTGAGACCTTGAACGATGAAGCGGCTTGGATTCATCGTCACGCCCTGATCTTCTGGGCGTTGGACCGGCGATTGGGGCTGAAGATCACCCGGTCGCCGTCGCGATTGATGAGACGGCGGATTCTGCCGTCTCACAGCGGCAACGTATGGACAGCCTGGCGTTCAGCTCGACGCCTGCGCCGTGGCGAGAGCCTGTAGTAGGCCGCAGCGTTTTAGAGGGAGACGCCCAGTCCGAAATTCCAGCGGACCTGACCGCCCCAGAGGTAGGGATCAGCGGGCCAGAGGTAGATTTCTTCGGTCAGCATGCGGGGGTGGCGATAATCAAACTCGCCCACGGCCCGCTGCTCGGTACCGTCAATCCGTCCCATCAGCGTCACGAAGCGACCCGGGGCAAAGGTCAGTGGCTCCAGGAACCCACCTTGTTCTGCAATTAATCGAACGCCGGCTTCCTCGGTCCATTCCGGTAGATCGGAGCTGTCGAGGGGGAAGCTGGCAACAACTAGAATGGTGCGCTCTGCAA